>NZ_JBVAPG010000026.1:0-66217 GCF_055413685.1 Bradyrhizobium sp. LeoA1Lang
CTTCTCGAAACTGAAGCGTTTCAGGCGCGTTGCTACGCGCTACGAAAAAACCGCACGAAATTACTTCGCTGTCGTCGCTATCGCCGCAACTCTGCTCTGGCTAAGATAACTGTCCACGCGACCTAGCCCGGCTCCAGGACTGTTGGCGTATCCACCAATCGCGGGCGCAGCCCGAAATCGTCGAGCTGCGACTGATCCTCGATCGCGCCGGAACGCAGCGCGGACAAGCGGGACGGCGCGCGCCGCACCAGCCGATAGACGGAAGCCGGCGGCAGATTGCTCATGGTGCGGCCGACCAGCGTGGCCTTCAGCCCGAGCCGATCGAGGATCGGCCGCGGGATCGGCGCCCTCGGTCCATAGGTGAACTGATAGAACGCGCCGTTCGGACGCACATAGCGAAACGCGCCGCTTACGATCGACAGCACCTTGCGCGGCGACATCGTGAGCAACGGCAAGCCGCTCACGACCGCGCCGACCGAGCCGTCGTCAGCAAGCTTCACCGTGCCGAGCCGCGCCGCGTCCATCCACAGCACGCGCGCGCCGGGAAAGCGCAATTGCAGGATCTGGACGAATTCGGATCCGTATTCGACGATGGTGAGATCCTGCTGCCGAATTCCCTTCTGCAATAGCTTGTAGGTGAAGACGCCGGTGCCGGCGCCGAGCTCGATGATCGGGCCGGATGACGGCGTGATCTCGCGGGTGATCAGCTCAGCGAGCGCATTGCCGGATGGGGCGACCGCGCCGACCCGGCGCGGGTTGAACAGCCAGGAGAGAAAAAACGATGTGGCATCGTGAGACATGAGTCCATGACCTTGCAATAATAAGCACAGTGTCCCGGCGCCGCGCCGCAAGCCCCAGATGCGATTCGGATCAAGACGCGCTCACCATCCACGCTTGGCATTGCGAGAGCATTGCGTGTTGTGAGGAGATGATGTGATCACACGAAAGGCGCCGTAGCCCGGGTGGAGCGTCAGCGTAACCCGGGGCCGGTCGTCGATGTTGATGCAGACGTCCCGGGTTGCGCTTCGCTTCACCCGGGCTACGGGCTTGCTAGCCTACGGCCAAAGCGGGGAGCGCGATCGGTGGGAGGGAGATGCGGAAGCAGGCGCCGTGGCCGCTTCGTTCAGTGACGCTCACCTCGCCGCGATGCAGATGGATG
Organism: Bradyrhizobium sp. LeoA1Lang; assembly: GCF_055413685.1. Classification (NCBI taxonomy): domain Bacteria; kingdom Pseudomonadati; phylum Pseudomonadota; class Alphaproteobacteria; order Hyphomicrobiales; family Nitrobacteraceae; genus Bradyrhizobium; species Bradyrhizobium sp. LeoA1Lang. The sequence goes on from NZ_JBVAPG010000026.1 coordinate 1,160, forward strand.
ATCTCGCGCACGAGGTTGAGGCCGAGGCCCGCGCCGCGGTGCCGCGGCTGCAGGCGGTGGAACGGCTCGAAGATGCGCTCGCGCTCTGAAGCCGGAATGCCGGGACCCTGGTCGCGAACTTCGACCGTCGCCGGCGCGCTCACGGCAACGACGATGGCGCCGCGATGGCCGCCATGCTGGATCGCATTCTGCACCAGATTGACGACCGCGCGTTCGAGCGCGCCGCGATCGCCCCACACGTCGATGCGCGCCCCCTCATGCTGCAACGATATCTCATAGCCGGCTGCGATTGCGAGCGGCGCGAGATCGGCGATCACCTGCGCGCAGAGACCTGCAAGATCGATGGCGGACGATTGCGCCAGCCGCTGCTCGAGCCGCTGCAGATCGAGCAACTGCTCGGTCAGCGTCGCAAGCCGCGAGACGTCCTCGATCAGGCGCGCCTTCTCGGCGCTTTGCGGCAGGCCTTCCAGGCGCGTGGTGAGAATCGCGATCGGCGTCCGCAACTCGTGCGCGGCGTCGGCGAGGAAGCGTCGATGCCGTTCATAGCCTTCATCGAGCCGTCCCAAGGCGTCATTGACGGCGGTCACCAGCGGCGCGATCTCGGTGGGGACGGCGCCGACCGGCAGCCTTGCGCCGCGCTTGTCGATGTCGATCTCGCCAGCCTGATGCGCGGCTTCGTCAAGGCCCGCGAGCGCGTTGCGCACCACGAGCGGGGTCGCCACCAGCGTCGTCAGCGCCATCAGGGCAAAGCCGGGCAACATCAGCCCGAAGAAAGCCAGCGTGATCTGCAGCAGCGACTGCGCATCCGAGATCCTGATCTCGCTGGTGACGATGATCTGCACCGGGCCTGCCGCGGTCTCGACCACTTTCATCTGCCCGCTGATATGACGCGAATCGTCACGGGCGCGATCCCAGCTCCGATCGCCATCGACATCGCCGCCGCCGAGACGTCCAAACTCCGGCGGCACGTTGCCCTCGGAGAGCGAATGGCCGGACTTGTCGTGGATCACGAACCACAAATTCCGCGTATCGCCGCGCAGCTCCTTCAGCGCCGGGGTCTCGCGCAGGACAAGCGTTCCGTCGGCGCTGCGCTCCACCGCGTCGCGCAGCACGTCGATGCCGCGCCCATCGTCGCGCCGATACACGCAACCGGACGCCCACAGAGTTGCAATGAGCAAGACAACAAAAGCGACGAGCAGCACCGCATGCAGCGGGATCAATCGGCGGATCAGGCGCGAGCGCAGTGACGCCGTATTCATGGCCGTCATGATGCCGCCCTCAGGAGATAGCCGACGCCGCGGATGCCGTGGATCTCGACGCCGGCGCCGGCCTCGGTGAGCTTGCGGCGCAACCGCGAGACATGCGTGTCCAGCGCATTCGACTGCACCTCTTCGTCGAGCGAATAGACGGCGGCCTCGAGTGAAGAGCGCACGACCGTGCGCCCCATCCGCCGCATCAGGGTCTGCAGCACCAGCAATTCGCGGCGCGGCAATTCCAGGAGGCGGCCATCGACCTCGGCTTCGCAATGGTTCAGATTGAAGCTAAGTCGCCCGAGCCTGACGATATCGGGCTGCAGGTCGGCGGACCGCCGCCACACCGCGCGCAGCCGCGCCAGCAATTCCTCGGCCGCAAACGGCTTGGCCAGATAATCATCGGCGCCGGTGTCGAGGCCGGTGACGCGGTCCGACAACTCGCCCCGCGCCGTCAGCACGATGACCGGGGTCGGGATCGCCTTGGCGCGGAGCTTCGGGATCAGACTGATGCCGTCGCCGTCGGGCAGGTTGCGGTCGAGCAGGATCGCGTCATAGGCGCCCGCCACCATCATTTCCGCGGCCTCCATCAGCGAGGTCACCCGGTCGGCCAGCATGTCGTAGCTTTTCAGGACCGCAGACAAGGCCGACGCCATCTCGTCTTCGTCCTCAACCAGAAGTATTCGCACCACCCTGACCCAGGCAATTCAAGTTGACCTGGTTCCATAGAGCCGCTGGATTGCGGCTACATTGCGTGTTTGCCGGTTATCGGGGCGCAAAAGGCGCGCTCGACAGGCCGCCGATCCCCCGCATCACGGCCTTGCTCAGTTCGCGCAGCCACAATACCGAGCTTGCGACGGCGGCGCAGAACAGCCAGTCGCCGGCACTCAGGCTCACGGTCGAGAACGCTTCCTGGAGGAAGGGCGCATAGACAACCAGCGCGTGCATCAGGAGCGAAAGCGCCACCGCCGCCCAGAGCCAGCCATTAGTGAAGAGGCCATGGAATGCGCTGAGCTCGTCGGAACGGGCGTTGAAGACGTTGAAAAGCTGGAACAGCACCAGCGTCGTGAAGGCCATGGTTCGCCCATAGGCGATCGTGCCTGAACCTTCGATCAGGCCGCCCGGAAGCGAGGCGTCCAGCACCAATAGCGTGCCGGCGGCCATAATGATCCCGACCAGGAAAATCCCGCCCCACATTTGGCGCGTCATGACGCCCTCATCGCGCGGGCGCGGCGGACGCAGCATGATGGCCGGGTCCGCCGGGTCGACCGCGACGGCGAGCGCGGGCGCGCCGTCGGTCACCAGGTTGATCCAGAGGATCTGCGTCGCCAGCAGCGGAAGCACGACGACACCGCCGGCGGCAGAAAGTCCGATTGTATCAGCCAGCACGACGCCGAAGAACATCGTCAAGACCTCGCCGATATTCGACGACAGCAGATAGCGCAGGAATTTCCGGATATTGGCGAAGATCGCGCGGCCCTCCTCGACCGCGGCAACGATGGTGGCAAAATTGTCGTCGGCGAGGACCATGTCGGCCGCCTCCTTGGAGACGTCGGTGCCCGTAATCCCCATGGCGACACCAATGTCGGCGGCCTTCAGCGCCGGGGCATCGTTGACCCCGTCCCCGGTCATCGCCACGGTTTCCCCTGCCCGCTGCAAAGCCCGCACGATGCGGAGCTTGTGACTGGGATTGACGCGGGCATAGACCGAGACCTCCTGGACAATGCGGTCGAGCTCTTGCTCCGTCATGGCCTCTAACTCGGCGCCGGACACCGCGCGCTGGCCTGATGTGATGATGCCGAGCTCGGCGGCGATGATCGCCGCGGTCTTGGGATGATCGCCGGTGATCATGATGGGGCGGATGCCTGCTGCCCGGCTGCGTGCGACCGCATCGCGCGCTTCCTGACGGGGCGGATCGATCATGCCGATCAGGCCGAGAAAGACGAGGTCCTGCTCGACATTCTCATCGAATGCATCACGCTGCGACGTTTCCGCGGGCAGCGAGCGGAACGCAACACCAAGCGTCCGCAACGCTTCCTCGGCCAGCGCGTCGTTGCTCGCCATGATCTCCGACTTACGCGCGTCGCTGAGCGTGACCGCATCTTCTCCGACGAGTTCGTGGGTGCAGCGCGCGAGCAGGACATCGGGCGCGCCCTTGGTCACCGCGATCAGGCGGTCGCGCCGCTCCGCATCCGTATGCACCGTGCTCATCAATTTGCGTTCGGACGAGAACGGAATCTCGCCGATCCGGGCGAAGCGCTGATCGAGCGCGGCGGGCAGCAGACCGGCCTTGCAAGCGGCCACGATCAATGCGCCTTCGGTCGGATCGCCCTGCACGATCCAGGCGCCATCGCGTTCCTCCAGTATCGAATTGTTGGCGCGTTCGGCCGCCGTCAGCGTGCGCTCAAGCTCAAACTGCAGCGCGCCGTTGTCCGACGCATCGCCGACCAGATGCACGTCTCCCTCCGGCGCATAGCCGGTGCCGGAGAGATTGGTGCAGCCGCTCGCCGTCACGACCCGGCGCACCGTCATCTCGTTCCTGGTCAAGGTGCCGGTCTTGTCGGATGCGATGACGGTCGCCGAACCGAGCGCTTCCACGGCGGCGAGACGACGGATGATGGCATTCTTCTTCGCCATCCGCTGCATGCCGATGGACAGCACGGCGGTGACCACCGCCGGCAGTCCTTCCGGAACCGCGGCGACGGCCAGCGCCACGCCGAGGAGCAGCACCGCGAAAATCTCGGAGAAGCCGTTGACGTCGCTGACGAGAAAGATCGTGCCGATCATGGCCACTGCGATCAGCACGACCGTGATCGCAAGCATCTTGCCGACGCGCGCGAGCTCTCGCTGCAGCGGCGTGGTCTCCTGCGGCGCTTCCCGCAGCATGCCGGCGATCCGGCCCATCTGGGTCCGCATCCCCGTGGCGGTGACCACCGCGCGGCCATGCCCATAGACCGCGGTGGTCCCGCTGAAGAGCATGTTGTGCCGGTCGCCGAGCTCAGCCTCTCCTGCCACCGGCGCGACGAGCTTGCTCACCGGCAGGCTTTCGCCGGTGAGCGCGGCTTCCGCCGTCTGCAGCGCGGCAGACTCGATCAGCCGGGCGTCGGCCGGAATGGTGTCGCCTTCCGCGATGACGATGATGTCGCCCGGCACCAGCTCGGCCGCCGGGATATTGCGCCGCTCGCCATCGCGGACTACGTTGGCGTGCGCGGCGGACATCTCACGCAACGCGGCTGCGGCGCGCTCCGCCCGGGCCTCCTGGAGGTAGCCCATGAGCGCGTTGAGCAGCACGATGGCAAGGATCGCGATGGCCTCGTAAGGCAGCGCGGTTTCATGCTCATTCAGCCAGATCGCGATCGAGATGACCGCCGCCGCGATCAACAGAAGCACCAGCACGTCGGTGAACTGATCGAGGAATTTCAGCCATTCGGGACGCGGTGGCGCCGTATCCAGTTCGTTTCGGCCATCGCGCGCGAGGCGCCGCTCGGCCTCTGCACCGCTCAGGCCGCGCGCGGCATCCGTATGCAGGGCGGCCACCGTCTCCGCCGCCGTCTGCCGGTGTGCCTCGTGCATCGTCGGATCGGAGGATTTTCTGTGCATGCTGCAATGATACGTTGCGATGACGTTTCCTGGTACCGGGAACCGCGCCTGTCGGGATGATCCATGTCAATCGACACGACGCGATCGACGCTGCAGGATGCAGGTGAACGAAATGTCGCAGTCACGACCGTTGCGGTCTCGCGCCGGAACCCGGACGATCGCATCGCGCCGAGGAACCACGACACGCATGGCTGAAAGGTAGCGTCAGATGAGCGAAGCAAGCCCGACGAGAGAGCCGCCGAAGTCGATCCTGCTCGCCACCGATCTCAGCCCTCGCTGCGACCGCGCGCTCGATCGCGCCGTGCTGTTGTCGCAGTCATGGCAGGCAAAGCTCGTGATCCTGCACGTTCTCGAAAAACTTCAGGATGCGGATGTCGATCCGACCGTTCCGTCCTGGCGACGCCCTCCCGATCCCGTCAGCGTAGCAGCAAAGCAGTTGCTGGCCGATATCGGCCCGCTGGCGAAGACGGCCGATATCGTGATCGATGAAGGCGACCCGGCCGAGGCGATCGTGCGCACCGCAGAAAAGAAAGGATGCGATCTCATCATAACCGGCGTTGCAAGGGACGAGCCGTTCGGGCGACTTTTCCTTGGTACGACGGTCGACCGTCTGCTTCGCAGTTCGCACACACCGATCCTGATCGTGAAGAAAAGGGGACAACGCGCTTACAGCCGCATCGGCGCAGCGATCGACTTTTCCGATTCATCGCGCCATGCGCTCGAAGCCGCGGTCCGCTGCTTCCCCGACCAAACGCTCATGATATTCCACGCATACGAGATGCCGATGAGTGGGTTGGCCCACGATTCCGCGGCCTATCGACGACAATGTCAGCAGGCTGTCGAACAGGACTACAAGGCCTTCCTGGCGACAGTGGAATGCGGCGAGACGATCAGGCAGCACGCACGTTCGTTCATCGAATTCGGGACGCCGGATGAAGTGCTGCGCCGGGGCGTGCGCGATATGGACATCGACCTTGTCGTGCTCGGCACCGAGGGGCGCGGCGCGCTCTCCGAAATGCTGATCGGAAGCGTCGGCAAACATCTCATGGCCGAACTGCCATGCGACGTCCTGATGATCAGGGAACCGCCCGCCGCACCAACAGCCGCCTGATCCGCTGTTTGCCGCAGCAGGTAGCGGTCAGGTCGGCTCCGCAGGACCTACCTGGATGATTCGTTTTCGTGGGCCGCCGTCCATGGGATCAACTCGCGCGCCAGCGCATCGAAAGCGGTGTTGAATGCCTTTGTCGCCGGCGCGGGGGCCAGCGTCTCGATCGGCGCTTCCTGCTGGAAGACGCGCGCGGCGCGCAGATGTCCTGATGCATCGAGGAGCTTGGCTGATAGCGCGATCACGGCGTGCGGCTGCGGCGCCGTGACGATCTCGAACTGGCGCATGTCGAGCAGCAGGCGGGACGAGCCTTCCGGCGCAGTGTCGGGCCGGAACGGCGGATGGGCGATATCGTAGTTCTCAAAACTCTGCAGCAGTTTCGCCTGCACGAGTTGCGGCAGGGCGTCGCTCCATTGCGCGTCGGCAAAATCCTTGTCGTCGTCGCCCGCGAACAGGAAGCGCTGGGTCTGCAGCGCAGTGATCGCCGTCGGCTCGGCAATGGCAAGCGTTCCCTTGAAGGGGCGAATCGGCGCATCGAACCGGCTGGCCGGGCTGAGGTCGAAAGTCGTCTTGCGCGCCGGGGCAGAACCGCCGCCCATGGTCCGATCGAGACCGGCGATGATATTGTCCAGGCGCGGGGTGTTGCGCGCGAGCCCATCGGCAAAGGTGCCGAGGTTGCCGATCGCGTCATGCAGCGGTCCAGAATTTTCGCTGAGCACCGCATCGACCTTGCGCAGCGCATCGCGCGCGGCCTGCGTCATGCTCTGTCCCGCCCCTTTCTCGGCGATCAGCGGCCCCTGCACGCGCGGCGCGTCGATGCGCTCACCACCTTCCAGCGCCACCACGGGCACGCCGGTCAGGCCCTGGAAATTGAGGCCGACCTTGGTGTCGGCGCGAACCGGCGTGCGCTCGAGCACGGCGATGGTGGCGTGGACGTCGCGCGGCCGGTCGGGCACGAATTCGAGCGAGGTGACTTCACCGACGCGGATGCCGTTGAACAGCACCGCGGCGCCCACGAGCAGGCCGGGAACGGGGCCATTGAAGACGACCTGGTAGGTCTCGCGCTTGCCGATGCCGCCGGTGTTGTTGAGCCAGTAGACGAAGCCGAACACGGCGACGATCGCCGCCAGGACGAAGGCGCCGACAACGATAAAGGGTGCGCGCGTTTCCATTGATGTCGTTCCGTTAAGCGTTGAGATGAAGCATTTGCGCTCGCGCGCCGTGGAAATAGGCCCGCACCCACGGATGATCGGATTCCAGCACCGATTTCAGCGGACCGAGCGCGGCGATCTTGCCGTCGGCCAGCGCCGCGACGCGGTCGCAGACCGCGTAGAGCGTGTTGAGGTCGTGGGTGACCATGAAGACGGTGAAGCCGAGCGTCCGCTGCAGCGTCTTGATCAGGGAATCGAATTCGCCGGCGGCGATCGGGTCCAGCCCCGAGGTCGGCTCATCCAGGAACAGCAGCGCGGGATCGAGCGCGAGCGCGCGCGCCAGCGCCACGCGCTTGACCATGCCGCCGGAAAGTTCGGAGGGAAACTTGTCGCCATCGTCGACGGTGAGGCCGACCATCTCGAGCTTCGCATTGGCGATCTCGTCCAGCAGCGACGGCGACAGATGCGCGGCCTCGCGCAGCGGGAATTGCACGTTCTGCCGTGCGTTCAGCGCCGAGAACAGCGCGCCCTGCTGAAACAGCACGCCGCTCCGGCCGCCGTTTTCGGCAAGCTCGATGATGCCGCCGCGCTTCGGCAGCAATCCGATGATCGTGCGCATCAGCACGGATTTGCCGCCGCCGGACGCGCCGACGAGGCCCAGGATTTCGCCCTGACGGACATCGAGATTGAGATGGTCGAGCACGATCTTGCGGCCGAAGCCGACGATGAGATCCTGCACGTGGATGGCGATACGTTCTTCGGTCACGGCTACATTCCGATCGAGGCGAAGAACACGGCGAACAGGCCGTCGAGCACGATGACCAGGAAGATCGACTTGACCACGGAGGACGTCGTCTGCTGTCCGAGCGATTCCGCGCTGCCCTTGACGCGAAGCCCCTCGCTCGCGGCGATCAGGCCGATGACCAGCGCCATGAACGGCGCCTTGATCATGCCGACCTCAAAGCTGTTGATCGAGACAGCCTCGTGCAGCCGCGCGATGAAGATCGCCGGACCCATGCCGCCATAGAGCCAGGTGACGAGCCCGCCGCCATAGAGCGCGGCCATCGACCCCAAGAAGGTGAGGATCGGCAGCGCGATCACCAGCGCCAGCACCCGCGGCAGGATCAGGACCTCGACGGGATCGAGGCCCATGGTCGTGAGCGCATCGATCTCCTCGCGCATCTTCATCGAGCCGATCTCGGCGGTGTAGGCGCTGCCGGAACGTCCGGCCACCATGATCGCGACGATCAGGACGCCGAGCTCGCGCAGCACCAGGATGCCGACCATGTCGACGACGTAGGAATCGGCGCCGAACTTGCGGAAATGGAAAATGCCCTGCTGGGCGATGATGGCGCCGATCAGGAACGTGATCAGCGCCATGATCGGGATCGCGCGCCAGCCGACCTGGCCGAGCTGATAGACGGTGGAGGTGAAGCGAAACGATCGCGGATGGCGCAGCGTCCGGAACAGCGCGATGCCGACACAGCCGAGCATGTCGAGGAAGACCATGGTCTCGGCAATGACGCCACGTCCGACCCGCTCGAGCAGGTCGGCGAGCGCGTTGGTGCGCCGCGCGGGCGCCGGCGGCCTGCGGTTCAGTTTCCGAACTTCGCCGATCAATCCGGAATAGCTGGCGGAAAGGCCGGTTATCTCGGCCTCAGTCGTTTGCGCCGGCCCGCCGCGCGCCAATTTCTCGATCAACCAGGCGCCCACCGTGTCGAGCGCGGTGATCCCGCTGAGGTCGATCTTGCGGATGCCATTCGCAAGTCGCGGCTGGATGCCTGCGCACAGCCGCTCCAGAATCTCGACATTGGCAACCGTCCACGCGCCACGCGGATGGAGCGAGCCGACTGCGCCGTCATCCATGGTCAGGTCAGGGGCACTGCTCAAGATGATACCTCCGGAAGTCCGGACGCGACCCTAGCCAGGCCGGCCGGCAATCGTTTGACACAGCGCAATAAAGGCCCCGGCTGGCCCGAACCTTGAGGGCGTGATCATGCCGCAGGGCTATGCGGCAGCATCGTAGCCCGGGTGGAGCAGAACGCGTAACCCGGGGACATCTGCATCAACGTTTGCGAGCGGCCCCGGGTTACGCTGGCGCTCCACCCGGGCTACGGCATTGAAGGTTTCGCTCGGCGGCCGGGGTTAATTCACTCCGGCTTCGCCACGCCCGCTGCCGTCATTCCGGGGCGATGCGCAACATCGAGCTATGATGTGCAATTGCACATCAGAGAATCCATTTCTCCGCTGTCACCTGCTGCCTGATGGATTCCGGGCTCGCGCTGCGCCCGCCCCGGAATGACGGCCCGTTATTGCTGAGCTCGAGAGCGGCCCCGGGTTGCGCTGGCGCTCCACCCGGGCTACGGGCCGTCTATCGCGCGAGCGCTGCTGACACCGATTCGGCTATCGGCGTCGTGGGGCGACCGATGAGCGCGCTCAATTGCCTGGAGTCGTCATAGAGCGCGCCATTGGCCGCTTTGGCATCGCTGTCCGCCAAGAGCGCCGCGAAGGCTTCCGGCAAGCCGATCGACACCAGCGCAGCCTTGTAATCGGCCTCCGGCAAATCCTTGTACACGACGGGCTTGCCGGACTGCCTGGCGATCTCGGCGGCATAGTCGGCGAGCGTATAGCCATTGTCGCCGGCAAGCTCGTAGATCTGGCCCGCCTGATCGTCGCGGCTTGCGAGCACGGCCGCCGCAGCCGCGGCATAGTCGGCGCGCGCGGCGAGCGAGAAGCGGCCATCCGCTGCAGAGCCCAGCACAGCGCCGTGCTGGATCGCGGCGGCGACGTTGGCGGTATAGTTCTCGGTGTACCAGCCGTTACGCAGGAATACGAACGGCACGCCGGATGCGCGGATCAGCGCTTCCGTCTTGCGGTGCTCTTCCGCCAGCGCCAGCGAGCTGGTATCGGCATGGAGGATGCTGGTGTAGGCGAGCAGCTTCACGCCCGCCGCTTTGGCCGCATCGATGACATGGCCGTGTTGGCGGACGCGCTGCCCGATCTCGCTCGAGGAGATCAGAAGCACCTTGTCGGCGCCGGCGAGCGCGGCCTCGACGGCGGCGGGGTCTTCATAATTGGCGGTGCGAAGCTCGACACCGCGCGCCGCCAGGTCTTTGCCGGCGACGGGGTCGCGGACGATGCCAATCGGATGCGCGCCAGGGGCGATCCGCAAGAGCTCGGCGATGACGAGGCGACCCAACTGGCCGGTTGCCCCGGTGATGGCGATACGTTCGGAAATTGTCATGTTCCTCTTCCTGGTCTAAAATCTAGACCAGGCCTAGATACGAGGCCGCCTGGGATCGCGGAAGGAGGCAGTTTTTGGTGACAGGGTTACGCGCAAATAACCTTCGGCCGGCCCATGAGTGCCTGGCGCAGCGCTTCCAGAGCTGGAGCAGCGGCGAGTTCGACCTCGGGCTCTGCCCGGTGCGTGGCATCCTCGATCGTCTCGGCGACAAGTGGACCACCTTGATCGTGATCGTGCTCGCGCAGCGGCCGCATCGCTTCAGCGAGATCCGGCGGTCGATCCCCGACATCTCCAAGCGCATGCTGACGCAGACGCTTCGCGACCTCGAGCGCGACGGCATGATCACGCGCCGCGTGTTCCCGACCAAGCCGCCGAGCGTCGAGTACGGGCTAACGGAGCTCGGCGAATCCCTGCTCGAACCGTTGGCCCAACTCGTCACCTGGGCGGAGAAGAGCCAGCCGAAGATTGCGACGGCGAGATCGGCGTTCGATGCGGCGGAAGCGTCGCGGGGCTAGAGCGTTTTTCGAGCGACTTGCGATGCAGATCTCACGACGGATCGAAGCCGAGCGCGACTTCCACTTTCATGGAATCGGGAAGCGCCGACGGTATCTGCGGCAATGGCTGGGCGCGCCTGATGGTATCGATCGCGGCCTGATCGAGCAGGGGCTGACCGGAGCTGGTCTTGACCCAGGTGCCGAGCAACTTCCCGTCGCGGCCGACCGAGAAGACCGCAAGCACCGTCCCCTGCAGATGCTGCCGTTCGGCGGCGCGCGGATAGCGCTGGAATTTGGCGATATGACGCAACAGGGTTTCCCTGAACTGCAGCATCGCGGCGTTCGGCACGGCATCTGCGGAACGCAGCGGGATCCTGCTCGGAACGGCAGGTTCGGAAGGCGGCGTCTCTTCGGCCGGCAATACCGCCAGCACGTTGCGTGACATGTCGGCCGGCGTCTCAGTCGGAGCCTTGCCCGGGTTCGTTGCGTTCACGGCCGTTGACTGCGACGCCTGGATCACGGGTATCGGCAGCGGATCCGGACGCGGCAAGAGCTGGACCTCGACGATCGCCATCGGCTCGGGCCGCCCGGCGGACCTGTGGAGCTGAAGGTGAAGCCAATATACGCCGCCCACGAAAAGTAACCCGACGATCGCCGGAAACAGCATCAGCCGAAAGCCCTGCCCCACCAGTGAGGCATCCGGATCGTCATCGGTCACGAAGGATTTCATCGCGCAGTGCTTACCGTGACGATCGCGCGCACGGGCTGAGGGGCTTCAGCGCCGACATGCGCCCCCAATAGCGAACCCCGCGCCAGCATCCGGTCATCTCGTTCGTGCCTGTCTTCCGTGAAATCATCCGGCCCGCAAAGCGGCTCGCCAGCGAGGGGCGCGGCTTCGGCCGGAAGCTAGCTCATATAGCCTCTTTGTGACAGAAATCTATTTCTGCGGCGCTGCCGGCGCCATCGTCGATGGCCGGGTTGTCGTGCTCGAGAGCTGGGTAGGTTTTTTCACGTTTCTTCGCCAATGACGTCCTGCGTCATGCCGGCTGGCCGCAGCAACGCGCATGGAGGAGGATTAGGCGTTGGTATCGCCTGATGGGGCGGCAAATTCCGCCGGACCGACGCCAAGCCGATCTCGGCGAAACCATTCCCTCTTAGAGCATTTTCGGTTCTGATTGAATCAGAACCGAAGCTCTAGATTCTTATTTTGACGCGTTTTCTGCGCAGATAAGTCTACGCAATCTGCGTAAACTTGATTGCTGTGCGAACCGGCGTCCACTCCGCTCGAAAACGCCCTAGAACAGCAGCACGCCGTCGTCGTGCACCTCCGGCTCAGGCCGGTGCGGCGTAGATTTTGACATCACGCCGAGGCGCTGCAGGACATCCCGATGGACCTGCCGCTCCCGTTCCATCGTGTACTGCGCGAACAGATCGTCCAGCACCGCCTCATCGCTCGAAGTCAGCGACAGCTTTCCGATCGTTACGCTCGACGCCTCGAGGCGCGAGGCAGCAGCCGGAAGGGACGCGGACGCTTCGCCGAGTGCGGTCATCAGATCGCGGGCACCACCCATCAAGGCCTCGAACTCGGCACCCTCGTGGACGAGCCGGTCCATCAACCGACCGAGCCGCGCGTTGCCGGCCTCGATCTCCTGCAGCGTTTGCAGAATCGACGGCTCGAGCCTGGTCAATTGCGCGGGATTTCCATGAGCGCGCAGCTCCTTGAGATCGCCGGCCGCGCGCTCGATGCGGTCGAGGATCGGCTGCAGCCTGGAAGCACCGGCGGAGACCTGATCCGCGGTCATCTTGAGCTCGTTGGCGATCACGACGAACGCATTGCCCTTGACGCCCAGATGGCCGGCCTTGAGGCTGGCATTCATGCCGATCAGGATGATGTCGACGACGGCCTCGCCAAGGCCCGTGATCGCCAGACGAAACTTGCCGAGCGTATCCTCGACGACGGAGAGGGCAGCATCGACCGATCTGCCCGAACTCTCACAAGTCGCAATCAGCTCCGAGGCCTGCGCCAGCGTTTGCTTGATGACGGCAAGGAACGACGGGGCCTCGCCGTCGTAGCCGCCATATACCGAGCGACCTTGCGCGACCACGCCGGTTGCATCGGCAAGGATGGCATTCAGCGAACGGACGATCGCGCCGATATCATCGCCGAACTCGCGATCCGCATCCTTGAGCTGCGCGGCCTGGAGCTGGCAGACGATTTTGGCTTTCTGCGCGCTGACATCCGCCTCAAGCGCCAGAACGATGCGCGCCGGCATCCCGTTGGCACGCCCCAAGCCGCCGCAGACATGCTCCAGACGTTGCCGCGTGCTGTCGCCCGACTGCAGCGAGATGATCGCGCTGCCGACGGCATCGGCGATCTTCTTCGTGCTCCTGCCCGCGAGCTCGACAAGATGGACGCTCTTGTCCTGCTGCTCGCGCATCCCGGCATAGGCCGAGATCAGGCCGGCGCTCGCCGAGAGAAGCTGCTCCCGATAGAGCTTCTCGAATTCCTTCTGCCGGTTGAGCGCAGTTTCGACCGCTACCGACAGCAGCTTCTGATCGCGCGCACAGCCTTCGATCGAATGCTGGACCGATTGCCCGAGCTCGAATACCTCCTTCGTGAAATCAAGGAAGCTGTCGCGGTCGCCGTCCAGCGACGCCGCCTCGATGCGCGCGCTCCGCGCGATGATGGAAATCATCTGGATGTGCTTGAAGAGCGGCGCGATCTGCGCGGATGCCGCCTCGGCATCCTCGCCGATCCGCCCGAGAAGCGCGCTTTCCGCCGGCAGCGCCTCGGCAAGAGCGTTCAGCCGGCCGGCAATATCCTGAAGCGCCGTCGAGGCGCCTTCGATTTCCGCGCCCGACATTTCGCGCGAGAGCCCGGTGAGCGCGCCCTCCAGCTCCTTGAACAGGGCGTGACCGCGACCGAGATGATTGCCGACCTTGGCAAAACTATCCTCGATGCGGGACGACACCTCCTCGATGGAGGCAACTGCCGCAGTGACCGTGTCGGTCTGGACGTCGGGAGAGATCATTGCATCATTCCGTCAGGGCAGGTTGTCCGGCCTGGTGCCAGAGCATGATCTCGCGCGCGATCTGGTTGAGCGAGACCACCTTCTCCACGGCGCCGTGTGCGATCGCCTCTTTCGGCATGCCGAACACCACGCAGCTCTCTTCGTCCTGCGCGCGCGTCGCAGCACCAAGCTTGCGCATCTCCAAAAGGCCCCGCGCGCCGTCGTCGCCCATTCCCGTCATGATGATCCCGAGCGCATTGCGCCCGGCATATTGGGCCGCCGAACGGAACAGGACGTCGGCCGAAGGCCGATGCCGCGACACCGGCGGGCCGTCCTTGATGGCGATGCTGTAACGCAGGCCGGAGCGCTGCAGCAGCATATGGCGGGCGCCGGGCGCGATATAGGCGCAACCGGGCTGCACCGGCTCGCCATCCTCGGCCTCTTTCACCGTGATCTGACAGGCGGCGTTGAGACGCCTCGCGAATGCCGCGGTGAAGCCCTGCGGCATGTGCTGAACGATCAGGATCCCGGGACAAGTCGGCGGCAGCGCCTCCAGCACGTCGAGCAGCGCCTCGGTGCCGCCGGTCGAGACGCCGATACAGACGATGCGCTCGGTGGTCGGCCGCGAACGCCCCTGGATCGGCGGCGGGATGATGGCATCCGCGGTCAGCTTCTTCTCGATGACGCGCCGTTGCTGGCGTGGGCGCACGCGCGCACGCGCCGCCGACTTCACCGCTTCGCGCAGCCGGGTCGAGCATTCCAGCAGCGCCTGCCGGGTATCGATCCGCGGCTTGGGAACGATATCGACCGCGCCGGCCTCGAACGCTTCGAACATCTGATCGGAGCCCTCCTCGGTGAGCGAGGAGCAGATGATCACCGGGATCGGGCGCTGTGCCATGATCTTGCGCAGGAACGTGATTCCGTCCATGCGCGGCATCTCGATGTCGAGGATGATCACGTCGGGCAGTTCGTTCTGCAGCCGCCGTGCCGCGGCGAACGGATCGGACGCGGTCGCCATCACCTCGATATCCGGATCCTCGCTCAGGATGGTCGTGAGAATTTGGCGCACCGACGCCGAATCGTCCACGATCAGCACGCGAAGTTTCTGCCTGGGCATTGCCGTGCGCTCCACGTTGCTCTCTTTTCTTTGAGCATGATCTTTTCGGAAAACCGGTTCCCACTTTTCCGGATCATGCTCTAGACTCTAAAGATCGTCGGCTGAACCTGCTTCAACGTCGGCACCGTGTTGTGGATCATCGATTCGGAATGCCCCACCAGCAGATAGCCTCCCGGCCGCAGATGGGCGCAAAGCTGATCGACGACCTTGCGCTGCGTCTGCCTGTCGAAATAGATCAGGACGTTCCGGCAAAAGATGATGTCGACGTCGCGGTCCACCGGATAGCTGGAATCCATCAAATTCATCCGCATGAAATTCGTCAGTCGCCGCAATTCCGGCACCACGCGGACTTCGTTGCTCGACCGGTCCCTCGACGACAGGAAGTAGCGCTTCACGAATTCGGAAGGGACCGGCGCGACGACGTCGCGCGTGTAGATCGCGGCCTTGGCAAGCCGCAGGACCGCGGTCGAGATATCTGTTCCGAGGACACGAAACTGGAACCTGGTGCCGGACCTCGTCATGTCGTCGAGAACCATCGCGGTCGTATAGGCTTCCATGCCGGTCGAGCAGGCCGCGCTCCATATCTTCAACCCGTGCGATCCACGGCCGCGCGCCTTCAGGAGCGCCGGCACCGCGACCTCCTTCAAGAAGGTGAAATGCGCCGGCTCGCGGAAGAAATCCGTCTTGTTGGTCGTGACCACATCGATCAGATGGGTGAGCTCGTTGTCGGGCAAGCCATTGTCGAACAGATGCTCGACATATTCGTTGAGCCCGGGATAGTTGAGCGCGCGGACGCGCTTGTGCAGCCGCCCTTCCAGCATCAGGCGCTTGCCGGCAGGCAGCTTGATGCCGACCTGCCCCTCGATCAATTCAGCGATCGTGCGGAATTGACGATCGGATAGATGTAGCCCGGCCCCCAGCATCGCCGATTTCGCAAGTCTAGGCTGCGGCTGACGCGTCGACCCGGGCCTCGTCGGCGGACACGTCCGCATCGGCCATCAGTCGTGCGAGATCGAAGATGATGACGAACTTTTCTCCCTTGCGCCCGATGCCCGCGATGTAGTCGGATTGCCAGCGTCCGCCGACCGAGGGGACGGGACCGATCGAGTCCTCGTCGATGTCGGTGACCTCGAACACGCAGTCCGCCACGAAGCCGACGCCGACTAGGCGGTCGTTCATCGGCACGTCCAGGATGATGATGCGCGTCGCCTCCGTCGCCGGCACGCTCGGCAGATCGAGCTTCAGCCGGAGGTCGACAATCGGATAGCCGCTGCCGCGCACGTCGATCATGCCGAGCATGAAATGCGGCGCGTGCGGCAGACGCGAAATCGGCCGCATGTCGAGGATTTCGCGGACGTTGCAGATGCTGATGCCGAAGGTCTCCCCGGCGAGACCGAGCGTCAGATATTGAGCCGTGCCGGCCATGTTGCGTCCTTCCAGTCAGAGATCGCGGGGACTTGCCTCGAAGGCCGGGCCCCGCCTATTTCTGAGCATGATCTTTTCGGAAAACCGGTTCCCACTTTTCCGGATCATGCTCTAGCGCTGAAAATCCGCGTCGCGATCGTCATCGCCGTCTTCCATCGCGAAGGCGAAGCCGCCGCCGGCAGCAGCCTTGAGCGCACGCGCCGGCTTGGCGGCGGGCTTCTTGGCGTTGCGGTCGGCGGCCGCCATGCTCGCGGCTTTCGCGCGGAGCTGGCCGACGGCCCGGTCGATTGGCATCGCAGCCGCGGGCTTGTCCTTTGCCTGGTCGATACGGAAATAGGCGATCGTCGACTGCAACTGTTCGGCCTGGGAGGCCAGTTCTTCCGACGTTGAGGAGACCTGTTCGGATGCGCTGGCGTTCTGCTGGCCGACCTTGTCGAGCTGCTGGATCGCCTGGTTGATCTGCGCCGAGCCGACATCCTGCTCGCGGCAGGCCGCCGTGATCTCCTCCACCAGCTCCGCCGTCCTCTTGATATCAGGCACCAGCTTGGCCAGCATGCCGCCCGCTTCCTGTGCGACCTTCACGCTCTCTCCCGACAGTGTGCCGATCTCGGCCGCGGCCGCCTGGCTGCGCTCGGCGAGCTTGCGGACTTCGGAAGCGACCACCGCAAAGCCCTTGCCGTGCTCCCCGGCGCGCGCCGCTTCGACCGCGGCGTTCAAGGCGAGCAGGTCGGTCTGGCGCGCGATCTCCTGCACGATGGTGATCTTTTCCGCGATCGTCTGCATCGCTTCGACGGCGCGGCCGACGGCGGCGCCGCTGGCTTCGGCATCCTTGGCCGACTGCCCTGCGATCTTCTCGGTCTGGTTGGCGTTCTCGGCGTTCTGCTTCACGTTGGCGGCCATTTCCTCCATCGAGGAGGAGGCTTCTTCGGCCGAGGAGGCCTGCTCGGTCGCCCCTTGCGAGAGCTGTTCGGCGCTGGCCGAGAGCTCCTGGCTGCCGGCCGAGACGTTCTGCGCCGCCGTCAGCGCTTCCGCGACGATCGTGCGGAGCTTCTCGACCATGCGCTCCAGAGCCATGCCGAGCGTATCCTTGTCCGACAGCCGCTTGGCGTCGACGGTGAGATTGCCCTGCGCGATCCCGTTGGCGACGGCCGCCGTTCCGTTCAGGTTCACGGTCATCGCATTCAGCGACTTGACGAGGTCGCCGATCTCGTCGTTGCTGGCAACGTCGATCTTCTGGCTGAGATCACCGATCGCGACCGCATCGGCGAGGTTTACGGCACGGCTGAGCCCGCGGCTGATGTTGAGTGCGATCCAGGTCGCCGCCACCACCGCGAACACGAGCGAGGCGATCACCAGGATGACCAACAGCATCTCCGCGCGCGCCCCGTCCTGCCTTGCCTGTTCGGCCTGCTCGGCCATCGCCGACTTGACAAGCGAGATGTAGGCGTTTGCGGCTTCGAGCGCGTCGGCCACCACCTTGCGACCGTCATTCATCGAACGATCAGTCGCCGCCGCCTTGTCGACCTTTGCGAGGCGGACCGTCTCGTCCTGATAGGCATTCAGTTTGACATAGGCGGCCGAAAAGGCATCGATCAGCTTCTTGCCTCTGTCGGTCGCGCCGGCATAGATTTCGTCCTTGGTCTTGAGCAGCGTCTCGCGAATCTTCGCCAAGTCCGCAATGAACTGATCATAGTTCTTGTCCGAGGCGATGATGGAGTTCTTCTCGGCCCGCACCTGAAGCAGGATGCCCTTTTCGAGCTCGGCGGCCTTGTCCATGCGTCCGGCCCGCGAAACGAGACTCTCGGCCGTGCCGACCATGTCGCTGAGCTTCATGTAGCCCACCGCGCCCGCGACCATGGATAACAGGATGACAAGGCCAAAGGCGCCGGCCAGCTTTGCTTTGACGGTAAGTCTCATTTCAGTCCCCAAGAGAGATGCTCGAATTGTCGGTCGGATTGCAAACAATCCGGTCTGCTACGCACCAACTAACGCTTCGGTCCTCAGCGCTGAAAATCAGCGTCGCGGTCGTCCCCGTCTTCATCCAGCGCGAAGGCGAAACCGCCGCCATTGGCGACCTTGAGGGGGCGACGACCCTGCGGCTTGGTCTCGGCGGCCGGCGGCTTCCTTGCTCCGCGATCGGCGGCCGCCATGGTCGCGGCCTTCGCGCGCAGTTGGCTGACCGCCTTGTCGATCGGCGCGGCCGCGGCCTTGCGGCCATGGTCGATGCGGAAGAAGGCGATCGTCGACTGCAACTGCTCGGCCTGGGAGGCGAGCTCTTCCGACGTTGAGGAGACCTGCTCGGATGCGCTGGCGTTCTGCTGGCCGACCTTGTCGAGCTGCTGGATCGCCTGGTTGATCTGCGCCGAACCGACGTCCTGCTCGCGGCAGGCCGCCGTGATCTCCTGGACCAGGTCCGCGGTTTTCTTGATATCGGGCACGAGCTTCGAGAGCATGCTGCCCGCCTCTTGCGCGACCTTCACGCTCTCCGTTGACAGCGTGCCGATTTCGGCGGCCGCCGCCTGGCTGCGTTCGGCGAGCTTGCGCACTTCGGAGGCGACCACCGCAAAGCCCTTGCCATGCTCGCCGGCGCGCGCCGCTTCGACCGCGGCGTTCAGGGCCAGGAGGTCGGTCTGGCGCGCGATCTCCTGCACGATGGTGATCTTTTCCGCGATCGTCTGCATCGCCTCGACAGCGCGGCCGACGGCGGCGCCGCTGGCTTCGGCATCCCTGGCCGATTGCCCTGCGATCTTCTCGGTCTGGTTGGCGTTGTCGGCGTTCTGCTTCACATTGGAGGCCATCTCCTCCATCGAGGAGGAGGCTTCTTCGGCCGAAGACGCCTGCTCGGTCGCGCCCTGCGAGAGCTGCTCGGCGCTGGCGGAGAGCTCCTGGCTTCCAGCCGAGACGTTCTGCGCCGCGGTCAAGGCTTCCGAGACGATCTGCCGGAGTTTTTCGACCATCACGTTCAGCGACTTGACGAGATCGCCGATCTCATCGTTGCTGGCATTGGGAATGGTCTTGCTGAGATCGCCGTCGGCGACCGCGCCTGCAAGACCGACCGCACGTCCCAGCGAACGGCTGATGCTGATCGAAATCCAGAGCGCCGCCGCGATCGCAACCGCGAGCGAGACGCCAATCAGGGTCATCAGCATCAGTTGCGCCTGGTGGCCCGCCTCCTTCGATTGGGCGGCCTGCTCGGCCATCTGCCTCTTCGTGTTGGTGACATAGGCGCCCATGGCCTCGAGCGCGTCGGCGACGACCTTGCGTCCCTCATGCATCGAGCGCTCTGTAGCCTTGGCCTTGTCGGTCTTCGCCAGCTTGATGGTATCTTCCTGGAAGGCGTTCATCTTGGCGTAGGCGGCCGCAAACGTGTCGAGCAGCTTCCTGCCGGCCTCGCTCGCCAGCGCGTAGACCTCGTCCTTTATCTTCAGCGCCGCCTCGCGGGTCTTCGCTGCCTCTGCGGCAAACTGCTCGACGTCAGCTTCCGTCCCCAGAATCGCATTCTTCTCCGCTCGAAGCTGGAGCAGGATGTCCTTTTCGATCTGAGTCGCCTTCTCCATCCGCGTGGCGCGCAGCACCATGCTGTCGGCGGTCTCCATCATGTCGCCGAGCTTCATATAGGCGACGCCGCCCGCGACCGCGGACAGGACGATGATCAGACCGAACGCAGTGGCCAGCTTGGCCTTGACCGTAAATCTCATGTGCAGCCCCTAACCCCAGTCTCGCCCCCGAGACTTCTTCAATTCAGGATACGTTCCATATTCGGTACGATGACGAACTCTTCACGCCACTTGGTGATGAAGCGGATGAACTCCGGCTTCCAATGCATGCCGACGCGCGGCGTCTGCTGCACGTCGGTCCGCGAGATCTCGGTGACCTCGTAGACTTTGTCAGCGGTGACGCCGACCAGCACCGGCTCGTTGTCGATCCCGACCTCGATCACGACGATCCGCGTCTCCGTGGAGGCCTCGGTCTGCGGCATCCCGAAACGGATGCGCAGGTCGGCCAGCGGAATGACATTGCCGCGCACATTGATGACGCTGGGCACGAACGAGCGCGAGCCGGCCACTTTCGTTGCGGGAACCGGATCGATGATCTCGCGCACCAGACCTGCATCGAGCGCGAATTTCTCGTCGCCGAGCCCGATCATGACCACCTGCATCGAACCGTCCTGGACGGTTCCGGCGTCTTGCTGCCGATCTGTCGCCATCTATGCCGCCTCGCTCATCTGCTGCTTTTCCGCACGCGACTGCGCCAGCGCGACGAGCTGCACCACGTCGAGAATAAGCGCGGCGGTGCCGTCACCCAGGATGGTCGCGCCGGAAAAGATCGTGACATCGGAATGCAGCTTCGAAAGCGACTTGATGACGGTCTGATGATTGCCGATGATCTGGTCGGCAACCAGCCCGACGCGGGTCTCGCCGGTCGAGATGATGATCGTCTTCTGATGCTGTCCGGGCACACCCGGCACGTCGAGAATGTCGCGGAGCCGCAGGAAGGGCACGAGGTTGCCGCGCACGTTGAGGAAATTGCGGCCGCGCGAGCGCTCGTCGTCCGCCGTGAGTTCGACGCACTCCTCGACCGCCGGGAGCGGAATGATGTAGCGCCCCTCGCCGACCCGGATCAGCAATCCCTCGATGATCGCAAGCGTCAGCGGCAGGCGCAGCGTGACATTCGTTCCCTCGCCGGCTTTCGTCGACAAATCGATCGAGCCGCGCATGTTCTCGATGGTGCGCTTGACCACGTCCATGCCGACGCCGCGGCCGGACAGCGCCGAGATGGTCTGGGCGGTCGAGAACCCCGGATGGAACAGGAACTGGTGGATCTCATGATCCGACATCGCGGCACCGGGCGCGATCAGCCCCTGTTCTTCGGCCTTGGCGCGGATGCGCGCCGTGTTGAGGCCGCCGCCATTGTCCTTGACGGTGACGAGGACCTGCGCGCCGGAATGGACCGCCTGCAGCTCGATCCGTCCCTGCTCGGTCTTGCCGGACGCCGCGCGAGCCTCGGAATCCTCGATGCCGTGATCGATCGCATTGCGGATCAGGTGCACAAGCGGATCGGCGAGACATTCGATCATGGTCTTGTCGAGCTCGGTATCCTCGCCCGAGGTGACGAATTCGACCGGCTTGCCGAGGTCGCGGGACAGATCGTGGACCAGTCTTCGGAAGCGCCCGAACAGGGAGCCGATCGGCACCATCCGCGCGCCCATGGTGGTGTCGCGCAGGCTTCCCGCCAGCCGCTCGATCTCCTCCGCGATCATCTTAATCGAGAGATCGGAGCCGGCCGCGGCTAACTGGCTGAGCCGCGCCTGGGCAATGACGAGCTCACCGACCCGGTCCATCAACTCGTCGAGCCGTTCGGCTTGCACGCGGACCGTGGCGATGCCACGCTCTTCGGTGCGCTTCGGCTCCTCGCGCTTCCGCTCCGGCGGCGTCGCCGGCTCCGCCGCAGCGGGGACCGGGGCAGCGGCCAGCACCGCAGCCGGCTCAGCTTCCACCACCGGCAATGCGAGCGCCGGTGCCGCGCGCTCGACCTGCGCCAGCGGCACCAACGTCAGCTTCATCTCGTCCTGCACGAACATGAAGACGTCGTCGATGGCGTCCTTGTCGCAACCGCTATGCAGCGTGACGTCCCATTTCAGGTAGCAGTCCTCGGGCTCCAGCTCGTCCAAAAGCGGCACGCCATCGGTGACCGGCACGACGAAGCAGGGACCGAGCTTGCAGAGATCATCCAGGAGGTCGAGCGGATTGGAGCCGTTGCGGAGAATATGTGACTCGAATTCGAGGCGCAGTTGCCAGCCCGCCGGACGGCTCTCGCTTACCGGCGGGGCGTCGACGTTAGACTCGACCGGCACGACCTGCTCGACAGGTGAAACGAAGCGCTTCAGATCATCCAGGATGGCGTCGCCGATGATCGAATCAGCGTCATCGGGCGCTTCGATCAGGGCACGGATATAGTCCTTCGCCGCCAGCGCGACCGCGATCAGCTCCTGCGTCGGCTTGATCTCGCCTTTGCGGACCAGTTCGAAGGCGGTCTCGAATTCGTGGGTGAACGCGGCGACCTTGTCGAAGCCGAACATGGCGCCGGAGCCCTTGATGGTGTGCAGGGCCCGAAACGCCGAGTCGACCAGCTCGCGATCGTCGGGACGCAGGCCGAGATCCAGCAAGGCCCCTTCGAGGGTTTCGAAAAGCTCGCTCGCCTCCTGACGGAATATCTCCGTCGGGTCCATGCTGCTCATGACCGCACCAGCTTGTTGACCACCGCGAGCAATTGCTCAGGCTTGAAAGGCTTGGTGATCCATCCGGTGGCGCCGGCGCTCTTGGCTTCCTGCTTCACCGCGTCGTTGGACTCGGTGGTGAGGAAGACGATCGGCAGGCCGACCTGCGACGGCAGCTTGCGCAGGGCCCGTATCAGTTCGAGGCCGTTCATGACCGGCATGTTGAGGTCGGTGATCACGAGATCAAGCTTGCCCGCCTGCGCCTTCGCCAGGCCCTGCGCCCCGTCGCCGGCCTCGATCACGTTGTGGCCCGCCGGCTCGAGCACGACCTTGATCATCTGGCGGATGCTGGGGGAATCATCGACCGTCAGGACCGTAGCCATCACGCGCCATCCTTCTTGTGAAAATGTTGGTCGATCATCGCGTCGCTGGAGAAGCCTGCGCGGCGAAGGGTATTGCGGAGGCTTTGCGAGAACGCAGTCAGGACGACCGGGCGGCCCTGCGCCTTGCCGGTCTCCGCGGTGGAAAGCAAAAGCTGGATCGACGTGACGTCGGCCTTGTCGACGGCGGAGCAGTCGATCTCGAGCCGATCATTGCGGCTGAAGGCCTCGCGGATCGTTTCATAGACCTGGCGGATCGACGCGATGCTGCAGTCCGGTGGCAATTGTAGCCACCGTTTGGGCTCCGTCACTTCAGCCATTCGCCGTCCCCCGCATTCCCAGTGATTCGCTTTAGCCGGAATGCGAATCTCTTTCGGCTGAAGTATCGGCAGAGATGGTGATTAAGATGTTAATCAAGCGCGATCTCGTTTCTGTGCGAGACGTCCGTACGAATACGGTGCCGAGGATTCGATGGGTAGCCTGGTACGATTTGCGCCTGCATTCACGCGCATCGAACAGGTTGTGCAATCGGCGATTGTCAGGCTTAGGTCGACGTTAAGAGCCCGCACAGTAGCTCTTGATCTCGTACAATCGACCGTCGCGTACCTGGACACCCGATGCTTACACAAGCGCTTCTCGTTGACGACAGTCGCTCTGTCCTCGACTTCCTCACGCGGCTCCTGGAAGCCGACGGCGCCGTTCAGGTCACGGCGTACACGGATCCGCTCCAGGCGATGACATCGGCGATGCAGCGCCAGTACGACATCGTGCTCGTGGACTATGAGATGCCGAGAATGGACGGCGTCACCTTCATCCGCGAACTCCGTGCACTCCAGAACTTCGGCAATATTCCGATCGTGATGATCACCTCGATACAGACGGACGAGGTGCGGATGAAGGCACTCGAGGCCGGCGCCACCGATTTCCTGCCGAAGCATCCGCAAACTCTGGAGACGAGGGTTCGGCTCAGAAATCTTATCCGGCTGGGCATTGCCGTTCGGCAATTGAACGACCGCGCTGCCGACCTCGTCCGGGACGTTGCCAGCGCCACGCAGAAGCTCCAGGAACGCGAGGAGGAGATCATTCTGCGTCTGGCGCTCGCCGTCGAGTACCGCGACAACGACACCGGCGAGCACACGCTTCGGGTAGCGAAATACAGCCGCATCATCGCCGAAGAACTCGGCCTGCCGTCGCGGCTCATCCGCGACATCTATCTTGCGGCACCCCTGCACGACGTCGGCAAGGTCGCGATACCCGACAGCATCCTGCTCAAGCCGGGCCGGCTGAACGCGGAGGAGATCGCGATCATGCGCACCCACGCCACGATCGGCGGACGCATCCTCGCCGACAGCCATTGCGAGCTGATCCAGCTTGGAGCCGAGATCGCTGCCGCTCATCACGAACGCTGGGACGGCGGCGGCTATCCCAACGGGCTCAGGGAAACCGACATTCCGATCGCGGCCCGCGTCGTCGCAGTCGCCGATGTCTTCGATGCGCTGACAATGAAGCGTCCCTACAAGGACCCGATGCCGCTTGCGGACGCACGCCGTTACCTCCAGGACAACAGGGCGCGCCAATTCGATCCCGCCTGCGTCGACGCCTTTCTTTCGCGCTGGAACGAAGTCGTGACGATTGCTACCGCGCAACATACAATGGCACCGTGGCAGGCCGAAATGCGCGCGCTTTCGACGGCCGTCTAGCTTCCACTGAAATCAAGCTGCTCGAGCGGGATGATTTTTTCCTCGAATCCCCATCCCGCTCTATCCTCTTGTTTGAGCATGATCTTTTCGGAAAACCGATATCCGCTTTTCCGGATCATGCTCCAGGTTGTGTAACGTCGTTGTGAGCGGGCAGCTCCCGTCTGCAACCTGCGCACGAATGTGCTCACGCGGCATTGAGAGAACGTGAGAAGACGCGCCCTTTAAACAGCCTGCCGTGATCCGCACTTCGGAGAGGGAGCCACGCTCCATTGGCTCCGCTTCCTGATGGAGAACACCTATGTCTGCAATCAAGTTCTTGTCGATAGCGCTGGTCGCTGCGGCGACGCTTGCGACTCCCGCGATGGCTCGCGAACACACCCGGCACGTCGCGCGTGCCAATGCCGTTGCGGCACCGGAGCAAGTCTATGTCGGCGGACCGGGCTGCGTTCCTGCCCCGCGGGTAGGCGCGTTTGCATCGCAGCCCTGGACCGACGGCAACGTTCCCTGTGAACCGGGCACCGGCTACGGCTATTACGGTTACGGCTCTTATTGATCCGGTCGCTTCGGAGCCACCGTCGAACGTTGGCCGTCACTGGCCGGAAAACGAGTGTCCTGTCGGTCAAGCTGACAGTCGAGACTGAAGAGGCCGGACCGCTTATGCGGTCCCGGCCGCTTTCTTTATTGATAGTATCGTAGATTCAAATCCCGCGATCCTGCGCATCCGCGCGTCCGTGGATTAGCGCTGCGCTATTGCCGCGCTCCGCGCAGCGGCTGCGCAAAGAAAAATCCCAAGCGATATCTCACTGCATTCCTAAAGACGAATTTAGTGGATGCGCCGTCGAACGCGCCTACGTTCAAGCCGTCGGAGAACCCGGTCGGCTCGTTCGGCTGGCGCATTCGACGCGGGGCGCTTCATTCACGGAGAGGAAGTGTCATGATGAGACGATTGACAGCGATCCTGGCGACAACCTTGCTTGCCTCAAGCTTGTTTACCGCTGCAGCGGAGGCGCGCGGCGGTGGCGGCCATATGGGAGGGTTTGGCGGCGGAGCTCATTTTGGCGGACTCGGCGCCGGCGCCCATGTCGGAGGTGGCGGTGTCCACGTCGGAGGAATTGGCGGCGGCGCGCATGTTGGCGGTGTCGGCAGCGGCATTCGCCCGGAAAGCTTCGGTGGTGGCGCCAATATCGGCGGCATGACAGGGCACGTTCGGGCAGACGGCCATACCAGCGCTTTCAGCCCGGGCCTCCATCATCACGCCCTTGGTCGCCTCCGTCTCGAGGAGGGCGACAGTCTCGGCTGTTCCGATTGGAACCTGCTGCATCCGGGCGAGCCGATGCCGCCGAGCTGCAGCTAAACCCGCCATGTCCCCAATCTGTCTCTGCTACGGAGAATGCAGATGAGATTCTCGCTGGCCGCTGCGATCCTTCTTCCCGCGTTGCTCACAGCGAATGCCGCTGTCGCGCAAGTGACTGGTATGGCGACCCCGACTCCGACGCTTGACGCAACTTCTCCGCTAGGCAGCGCGAGCTCGCCGGTCTCGCCAACGGGAATTCCGCTGGGCGCGACCGAGCTCTCATCCGCGGGAGTCAGTCCGCTCGCGGCTCCCGCGACGGGCACGATCGCCATTCCAAGCAGCGGCACGGTCTGCTCGACAGTTGGGACAGCGCCGACCCAGATGTTCGGATCGACCGCCACATTCGACGGCGCTGGAATGGCGGTCGGATCGACCGCGCCTGCAACCGCGGTCATGGCGGGCGATACGGCCGCAACACCGGGCATGTCGCCTGCGATATCGGCGACATCGGGCGTGTCGACGACGTCAGGCACGCTTGAGAGCTCGGGCATGGCGACGGCCTCCGGCATCATCGACACGTCGGGAACGTCGGGGATGTGCGGTTCGGGCTCGACCAGTGTCATCGCATCATCGACGCCGTCATCGACCTCGCCCACGACAGTCGGCGGCGTCCAGCGAACCGGCATTCCCCTCGACTCGTCCGAGATCAGCAATCTCGGCGTCAGCTCGGGGGCGCCGGTGCCGACACCTGGCGTATCGCTGCTCCCAGGTGTCGTCGGACCGGTTGCAGCCTTGCCGACAGTGCCGACGGTTCTCGCTCCCGCTCCAACCGCCTCCACGATGGCGGGCAGCAGCGCCTGCTCAGGCTTCGTGACGGGGAGCGTCACGTCAAGCGCAGTTATTCCGGGTTGCTAACAACCTCTCAGCGAAGCCCAGACCATGAAAAAGAAGATCGTTGTCGGTGCCGTCATGCTGACCGCCGCAGTGGCGACCGGCGCTCTGCTCCACGCCATGCATGACTTCCCGTTCGAGACGGCGGTCGCCGCGCCGGCCCGGCCGTCCCCGGTGCCGATCGTCGCCGGAACGGTCAGCCAGCACGACGTGCCGATCTATCTGACCGGCGTCGGCACCGTGATCGCCTACAACACCGACGTGGTGCGCGCCCAGATCCAGGGCCAGATCTTCACCATCAACTTCACCGAAGGCCAGCATGTGCATGCCGGCGACCTGCTGGCGCAGATCGATCCGCGTCCCTATCAGGCGCTGATCGATCAGTATACCGGATCGCTCGAACGCGATCAGGCGCAGCTCGCCAACGCCAATGCCAACCTCGTCCGTTACAGCCAGTTGGGAGCCAAGGGCTGGGCGACGCCGCAACTGATCGAAACCCAGAAGGCGCAAGTCGGGCAGTTGGACGGCGCGATCACAACCGACAAGGCGCTGATCGAGGCCGCGAAAGTGCAGCTCAGCTTCACGCGCCTGACCTCACCGATCGACGGCGTGGTCGGGATCCGCCAGATCGATGTCGGCAATATCATAAGCCCGTCGAGCACGAACGGTCTGTGCGTCGTGACCCAGCTCGATCCGATTTCTCTGATCTTCACGCTTCCGGAGACGGTTCTGCCGCAAATCCAGAAGCAGCAGCAAATCACCAAGGCGCCGCTGACCGTCCTCGCCTATAACCAGGACGACACGATAGAGCTCGGTCAAGGCCAGCTCGGCCTCGTCAACAACGAGATCCTGCAGACCACGGGCTCGATCCAGCTCAAGGCCAATTTCTCCAACAAGGAGAACCGGCTCTGGCCGGGCGAGCTGGTCAACGCACGGCTGCTGCTCGACACACGACACAACGGCCTCACCGTGCCCGCGGCGGTGATCCAGCAAGGTCCGAACGGAGCCTATGCGTGGGTCGTCAATCCCGACAACACCGTATCGATCCGCCAAGTCAAGGTGGCGCAAATCAGCGACGGACAGGCGCTGATCGATTCCGGGCTCTCGGCAAATGAGCGGGTGGTCCTCGACGGCCAATACAAGCTGCAGCCGGGTACACATGTCATCGCGCTCCATGGCAAGGCGGCCGAGGAAGCCGCCGCGCAGGACGCCATGCAGACGCCAATCCCATGAATATTTCCGCACCGTTCATCCGACGGCCGATCGCGACCGCCCTGCTCATGGTGGGGCTGCTGGTAGCCGGCCTGGTCGCCTATCCGCTGATGCCGGTGGCGGCGCTGCCGAACGTCAACTATCCCACGCTGACGGTGACCGCACAGTTGCCGGGCGCCGATCCGCAGACCATGGCGTCTTCCGTGGCATCGCCACTCGAGTTGCAGTTCGGCGAGATCCCCGGCCTCACCCAGATGACGTCGGCGAGTGCGCTGGGCTACACCCAGATCACGCTGCAGTTCGACCTCAGCCGTCAGATCGACGGCGCGGTGAGCGATACGCTCTCGGCCATCAATGCCGCTTCCCCGTATTTGCCGGCCGGCCTGCCCTATCCGCCGACGATCCGCAAGGTCAATCCCGCCGACACGCCGATCCTCGTGCTCGGCATCACCTCGGACAGTCTGCCGCTCACTACAGTGGACGCCTATTCCGAGAACATTCTGCTGCAGAAGATTTCGCAGATTTCCGGCGTCGGCCTCGTCGGCGTCGGCGGCCAGCAGAAAGCCTCCGTCCGCATCCAGGTCGACCCCGAGGCATTGGCCGCCCGCGGCATCAATCTCGAGGATCTGCGGACGGTGCTGGGCCAGGCCAATGTCGATCTGGCGAAGGGCACGCTCAACAGCCCGCGTCAGACCTACACGCTCAACACCAATGATCAACTGTTCAAGCCCGACCAATATGCCGATCTCGTCGTCGCCTATCGCAATGGATCTCCGGTCCGCATCCGCGACATCGGCCGCGCCATCAGCGCGCCGGAAAACGATCTGATCGCCGGCTGGTACAACAATCAGAGGGCGATCCTCCTGGCGATCCAGCGTCAGCCGGGCGCCAATGTCGTCGACACGGTCGCGCGCATCAAGGCGATGATGCCGGTGCTGCAGGCCTCGATTCCCTCCGACATCAAGATCAACGTCATTTCCGACCGCACCGATACCATCCGCGCATCGATCGCAGACGTGCAGTTCACGCTGCTCCTGACGATCGGACTCGTCGTGATGGTGATCTTCATCTTCCTGCGCAGCTTCTGGGCGACCATCATTCCGGCCGTCACCGTGCCGCTGTCGCTGGTCGGCACTTTCGCGATCCTGTACGAAATGGGCTACAGCCTCGACAATTTGTCGCTGATGGCCCTGTCGATTGCGGTCGGCTTCGTGGTCGACGACGCCGTCGTCGAGATCGAGAATATCACGCGGCACATCGAGGAAGGCCTGTCGCCCTATGACGCGGCGATGAAGGGATCCGGCGAGATCGGCTTCACCGTGATGGCGATCACGTTCTCGCTTATCGCGGTGTTCATTCCCCTGTTCCTGATGAGCGGCTATGTCGGACTGTTGTTTCGCGAGTTCGCGATGACGGTGAGCGTGGCGCTCGTTCTCTCGCTGGTGATCTCGCGCACGCTCACGCCGATGATGTGCGCATACCTGCTCAAACCCGAGAGAGAATCGCACGGCCGGCTCTACCGATTGTCCGAACGCGGATTCGACGCCCTGCTCAATCTCTATGAGGCCGGTCTCAGGATCGTACTGCGTCACCGCTTCATCACGCTGATGGTGATGCTCGGCACCATCGCGCTGACCGGTTATCTTTACGTCGTCATTCCCAAGGGCTTCTTCCCGGAACAGGACACCGGGCTGATCCTCGGTCAGTCGGAAGCGTCGCAGGATATCTCCTTCCAGGCGATGGCCCAGCGCCAACAAGCCCTGCTCGACGTCATCATGCGCGACCCGGCTGTCGCCTCCGTCGGGGCCGCAGTGGGCGCCGGCGGCGGTGTCTACACGGTCAATGACGGGCGCGTCTACATCCAGCTCAAGCCTTACGACCAGCGCGATCCGATCGACAAGGTGATCGCGCGGCTGCGCACCAACCTCGCGAAGATCCAGGGCATTACGCTGTACATGCAGCCTGCCCAGGACATCACGATCGGAGCCCGGCTGAACAAGACTCAATTCCAGTACACGATGAACGATGCCGATCCGGGCGAGCTGACCCGTTGGGCGGCGCTGTTCCTCGACAAGATCAAGACGATCCCGTCGATCACCGACGTCACCACCGACCAGCTCAATGCCGGGCCGCTGCTCGACATCACCATCAAGCGCGAAGTCGCCTCGAGCTACGGCATCCTGCCTTTCACCATCGACAACACGCTGGACGATGCGTTCGGTCAGCGCATCGTCTCGACGATCTACACCACGCTACAGCAGTACCATGTGGTCATGGAGGTCAACCCGAAGTTCCAGTACTCGCCCGATGCGCTCAACGGCATCTATGTGAAATCCTCGAGCGGGCAGCAGGTGCCGCTATCGACGCTGGTCGAATCGGTCGTCGCTCGTCGTCAATCACCAGGGGCAGTTCCCTTCGGTGACGATCTCGTTCAACCTTGCGCCGGGTGCTGCGATCGGCCAGGCCGTGAGCGCCATCGACGGGGTAAAGAAAGAGTTGAATCCGCCGCTCTCGCTGCAGACCAGCTTCCAGGGCAACGCCCAGGCGTTCGGCGCCTCGCTGTCGAGCACGCCGATCCTGATCCTCGCCTCGCTGTTCGTGATCTACCTGATCCTCGGCATCCTCTATGAAAGCACGATCCATCCGATCACCATCATCTCGACCCTGCCATCGGCCGGCGTCGGCGCGCTGCTGTTGCTGATGGCGGCCCATTTCGATCTGACCGTGATCGCGATCGTCGGCCTCATCCTGCTGATCGGCATCGTCAAGAAGAACGGCATCATGCTGGTCGACTTCGCGATACACGCCGAACACAACGAAGGGCTCAGCACGGAAGAAGCGATCTACCAGGCCTGCATCAAGCGGTTCAGGCCGATCCTGATGACCACGATGGCGGCAATGCTCGGCGCCGTGCCGATGATGGTGGGCACGGGCGCGGGCTCGGAGATCAGGCAGCCGCTCGGCTATGCCATTGTCGGCGGCCTCGCGGTGTCGCAGATCCTCACGCTGTACACGACGCCGGTGGTCTATCTCTATCTCGACCGGCTGCAGATCTGGCTGTTCGGCGAGAAGGAGGCGGCAACCTCCTCCGTCCAACCCCAGGCAACGCCGGCCGAATGAGAAGAATCCGGCCGCCGCCGTGCACGTCTGCTGCAACGCGACCAAACTCCCGACTTTGTGAATTCGCATCGTGCACCGCGCACCTACATAATTGTTTGAAACCATGAGTTGCGGAGTTGAGTATGCCGAGCAAGGAATTTTCGAGCCCAGCGCAGACCTTGCGCCGGGTGGCGGAAAGCGTGAGCGACCAGGCGGTCGCCGATCGTCTCAAGGTTCTTGCCGAGAGCTATGAGCGGCGGGCCGAAACGGCGTCACACGCCGATCCGGCCAAGAATTGTTGAGCCGCCCTACCGAATGTTAATGGGCTTTCCGGCCCCTAATCGTTCAATATGTCGACCTGGAAATGTTGCAGGAACCGGGCTGCGGCGATATGCGCCCCACACGGGTCCGTTCATGCGCTTTCGCAGGTGACCCATGGATCAGCAGCTAAGGAAGTCGACGCCACCCCCTTCGATTGCGCCTGGGAAAAAAATCATGCGCCCGGCTCGCGGGCGCATTGGGTTCGCGATCGCCGTTATTCTCCTGCTGGGTGCCGGCATCGTCTGGTGGACGAAGCCGGCAGGCACGCCACAGGAAACAGCCGGCCGGCGAACCGCCCCGCCGATGTCTGTTGTCGCCGAGACTGTCGGCAAGGGTGATATCGGGATCAACCTCAATGGGCTCGGCACCGTCTCTTCACTCGCCACCGTCACGATCAGAAGCCAGATCAGCGGATATCTGACCCGCATCGCGTTCAAGGAAGGCGACGAGGTCAAGAAGGGTGATCTCATCGCGGAGATCGACTCACGCCCCTTTGAGGCGGCGCTTGCCCAGGCCAAGGGACAGCTTGCGCGCGACCAAGCCATGCTGAAGGGCGCCCAGGTCGACCTTGCCCGCTACCAAGGCCTGGCGAAGCAGAACGCCGTGCCGCACCAGCAGCTCGACACGCAAATAGCCCTGGTCGCGCAGGACGAAGGCACGGTTGAAGCGGACCGCGCCTCGGTGCAGGCCGCCGAAGTGAACCTGCGCTATTGCCACATCCTGTCGCCGCTGGATGGGCGCGTCGGATTGCGGCAGGTCGACCAAGGCAACTACGTCACCCCTGGTGATGCCACCGGCATCGTGGTGATCACGCAACTGCAGCCGATCAGCGTCCTGTTCACACTCCCGGAGGACCAGCTTCAGGCGATCGCCAGGCGGCTCCGCGAGGGGGCGGTGCTGCCGGCTGCGGCCTACGATCGGAGCGGCACCAACAAGCTCGCCAGCGGGGCGCTGCAGACCTTCGACAGCCAGATCGATCCGACCACCGGCACGATCAAGCTGCGCGCGCAATTCTCGAACGAAGCGCGGACGCTGTATCCCAATCAGTTCGTCAACGTGCGTCTCTTGCTGGACACCCACAAGGACGTGACGACGATGTCGACGGCCGGCATCCAGCGCGGCACGCCCGGCACCTTCGTCTATCTCGTCAACAGCGACAGCACGGTCTCGGTGCGCCCCGTCAAGCTTGGCGTCACTGACGGCGACCGGGTCGAGGTTCAGTCCGGACTTTCCCCCGGCGACCGCATCGTGATCGATGGCGCCGACAAGCTGCGGGAAGGCGCCAGGATCGTCATTCGACCTCCGACGGGAGCGGGCGAGTCGGCCGCTGCAGCCAAGCCGACGGATTCAAAAGCTGGGGGCGGCAACGGGCAGCGCTCCGGAAACGGGCACCAATGAACCCGTCGCGACCATTCATCCAGAGACCGGTGGCGACGACACTGCTGATGATCGCCATCATGCTGTCGGGGATGCTGGCGTTCCGCTTCCTGCCCGTCGCCGCCCTGCCCGAGGTCGATTACCCGACGATCCAGGTCCAGACCTTCTATCCCGGCGCCAGTCCTGACGTGATGACGTCGTCCGTCACGGCGCCGCTGGAGGTGCAGTTCGGCCAGATGCCGAACCTGAGCCAGATGAGTTCGGTCAGTTCGGCCGGCGCCTCGGTCATCACCCTGCAGTTCGGATTGACGATCTCGCTCGATGTCGCCGAGCAGGAGGTGCAGGCCGCGATCAACGCCGCCGGCAATCTGCTGCCGTCAGATCTTCCGGCGCCGCCG
Organism: Bradyrhizobium sp. LeoA1Lang; assembly: GCF_055413685.1. Lineage (NCBI taxonomy): Bacteria > Pseudomonadati > Pseudomonadota > Alphaproteobacteria > Hyphomicrobiales > Nitrobacteraceae > Bradyrhizobium > Bradyrhizobium sp. LeoA1Lang. The sequence continues at coordinate 34,446 of NZ_JBVAPG010000026.1, forward strand.
ATCTATGCCAAGGTCAATCCGGCCGATGCCCCGATCCTGACCCTTGGCCTGACGTCGAAGACCATGCCGCTGACGCAGGTCCAGGATTTCGTCTACACGCGCCTGGCGCAGAAGATCTCGCAATTCCCGGGAGTAGGCCTCGTCAGCATCAGCGGCGGCCAGCGGCCGGCGGTCCGCGTCCGCGCCGACATTCGCAAGCTCGCGGCCTACGGCCTCAATATCGACGACCTGCGCACCACCCTCGGCAATGCCAACGTCAACACGCCCAAGGGCAATTTTGACGGCGCGATGCGCTCCTACACCATCAACGCCAACGACCAGATCCGCGGTGCCGGTGGCTACAAGTCCCTGATCGTGGCCTACAAGAACGGCTCCCCGGTCCGTCTCAGCGACATCGGCGACGTCATCGATGGCGCCGAGAACGACAAGCTCGGCGCCTGGATGAATACGACGCCCGCGATCATCCTCAACATCCAGCGCCAGCCTGGGGCCAACGTCATCTCGGTGGTCGAAGGGATCAAGGCGGTGTTGCCGCAGTTGCAGGCGGCGTTGCCCGCCAGCATCGACCTGAACATCCTGACCGACCGCACCGTGACCATCCGCGCCTCGGTCAGGGACGTGGAATACGAGCTCTCGCTCGCAGTCATGCTGGTCGTGCTGGTGATCTTCGTATTCCTGCGCAGTCCGCGCGCGACGCTGATCCCAAGCCTCTCCGTGCCGCTCTCGCTGGTCGGCACGCTGGGGGCCATGTACCTGTTCGGCTTCAGCCTCAACAATCTCTCTTTGATGGCGCTCACGATCGCGACCGGCTTCGTGGTCGACGACGCGATCGTCGTCATCGAGAACATCTCCCGCTACATCGAGGAAGGCGAAGCGCCGCTGCAGGCTGCGCTCCGCGGCTCCGAGCAGATCGGCTTCACGATCATCTCGCTGACGGTGTCGCTGATCGCGGTGCTGATTCCGCTGCTGTTCATGGGTGACGTGGTCGGCCGCCTGTTCCGCGAGTTCGCCATCACGCTGTCGGTCACCATCCTGATCTCCGCCGTGGTGTCCTTGACGCTTGTGCCGATGGCCTGCGCCAAACTGCTCAAGGCGGAAGGCGAGGCGCATGAGAACATGCTCCAGCGTCTGAGCCGCGAAGGCTTCGATCACGTCATCGCGATCTATGCCCGGATGCTGAACTGGGTGCTGGACCACCAGACCCTGGTGCTGCTGGTGGCGCTCGCCACCTTCGGCTTGACCGCCCTGCTCTATGTCGCCATCCCCAAGGGGTTCTTCCCGCTGCAGGATACCGGCGTCATCCAGGCGATTTCGGAAGCGCCGCAATCGGTCTCATACGCCGCGATGGCGGAGCGGCAGCAGCAACTGGCCGACGTCATCCTCCGCGATCCCGACGTCGAGAGTCTCTCTTCCTTCATCGGCGTCGACGGCACCAACACCACGCTCAACAGCGGCCGCATCCTGATCAACTTAAAGCCGCATAATCAGCGGAAGTCCGATATCGCGACCGTCATGCGCCGTCTCAAGGACAGCACGGCATCGCTGACCGGCGTCACGCTCTATATGCAGCCGGTGCAGGATCTGACCATCGAAGGCACCGTCAGCAAGGCGCAATATCAGTTCATCCTGCAGGATGCCGATCCGGCCCAGCTCGCCGAATGGGCCCCGAAGCTCGTCGACAGATTGCGGCAGCTTCCCGCGTTCACCGATGTCTCGACCGATATTTCCACCAAGGGACTTGCGGTCTTTGTCGACATCGACCGCGAGCAGGCAGCGCGGTTCGGGATCACGCCCGCGACCGTCGACAATGCGCTCTATGACTCCTTCGGCCAACGCATCGTCTCGACGGTGTTCACCAATTCAAACCAGTACCGGGTGATCCTGGAAGCCGATCCGACGCTGCAGACCTCCCTGCAATCGCTGTCGTCGATCTACCTGCCCTCCTCGGTCGGAGGCGCGCCGGTGCCGTTGCCGGTGCTCGCCAAGATCCACGAGGACATCGCGCCGCTCCAGGTTTCGCATCTCGGCCAGTTCCCCTCGGCCACCATATCGTTCAACCTGGCGCCCGATGCCTCGCTCGGAGAGGCGGTCGCCGCCGTCAAGCAGGCGCAGATCGATATCGGCCAGCCGCTCGGCATCATCACGAGCTTCCAGGGTGCGGCGCTCGCCTTTCAATCCTCGCTCTCGAACCAACTGTTCCTGATCCTGGCCGCGATCGTCACGGTCTATATCGTGCTGGGCGTGCTCTATGAGAGCTTCATCCACCCGCTGACGATTCTCTCGACGCTGCCTTCAGCCGGGATCGGCGCATTGCTCGCATTGATGATGGCGGGGCAGGACCTGACGATCGTCGCGATCATCGGCATCATCCTGCTGATCGGCATCGTCAAGAAGAACGCGATCATGATGATCGACTTCGCGCTCGATGCCGAACGCAACGAAGGCCGGTCGCCGCGCGAGGCGATCTACCAGGCCTGCCTGCTTCGGTTCCGGCCGATCATCATGACCACCATGGCCGCGGTGCTCGGCGCGCTGCCGCTGATGCTCGGAACCGGCGCCGGATCGGAACTCAGGCATCCGCTCGGCATTTCCATCGTCGGCGGCCTTCTGGTCAGCCAGTTGCTCACCTTGTTCACGACGCCCGTGATCTATCTGTGGTTCGACCGGCTCGCCGTGCGGCTTGCCGGAGGGCCCGGCGGTGCCCGCGAAACACGCGGAGCCCACTGAGCCATGGACCCGGCAACGCCCTTCATCCGCCGGCCGGTCGCGACCACGCTCTTGACCTTCGGGCTTGCGGCGGCGGGCATGGTGGCGTTCTTCAAGCTACCGGTCTCGCCGCTGCCGCAGGTCGACTTCCCGACCATCGCGGTGCAGGCGACGCTACCGGGCGCGAGCCCCGAGGATGTCGCGACCACGGTCGCAAGCCCGCTCGAGCGCCATCTCGGCCAGATCGCCGACGTCACCGAGATGACCTCGCAAAGCACAGTGGGCTCGACGCGCATCACCCTGCAGTTCGGGCTGAACCGCGACATCAACGGCGCGGCGCGCGACGTGCAGGCCGCGATCAACGCCGCCCGCGCCGACCTTCCGACCAGCCTGCGCAGCAATCCGACCTACCGCAAGGTCAACCCCGCCGACGCGCCGATCCTGATCCTGACGCTGACCTCCGACACGCTCACGCGCGGCGACCTCTATGACGCCGCCTCCACCGTGCTGGCGCAAAAGCTTTCGCAGGTCGAAGGGATCGGCGAGGTCGTGGTCGGTGGCAGCTCGCTGCCTGCGGTGCGCGTCGACCTCGTTCCGCAGGCGCTCTACAAATACGGCATCGGGCTCGAGGACGTGCGCGCCGCGCTCGCCAGCGCCAATGCGCACAGCCCGAAGGGTGGGATCGACGTCGGCGAGCGGCGCTACCAGATCTACGCCAACGACCAGGCCAACAAGGCCGACGACTACAAGTCAATGGTCATCGCCTATCGCAATGGCGCGGCCGTGCATCTTTCCGATGTCGGGGAGGTCACCGATTCCGTAGAGAATTTGCGCAATGCCGGCCTCGCCAACGGCAAGCCCGCCGTCCTGATCATCCTGTACCGGCAGCCGAATGCCAACATCATCAGCACGGTCGATCTGGTCAAGGCGCTGATGCCCCAGCTCAGGGCCTCGGTCTCGCCCGCGATCGACATCGGTCTGGCGGTCGACCGCTCGACCACCATCCGCACCTCGCTGCATGACGTCGAGCGGACCCTGGTCCTTGCCGTGCTGCTGGTGATCCTCGTGGTGTTCTCGTTCCTGCGCAACGCCCGTGCGACGCTGATCCCAGTGGTCGCGGTCTCGGTGTCGTTGGTCGCAACTTTCGGCGTCATGTATCTCGTCGGCTACAGCCTCGACAATCTGTCGCTGATGGCGCTGACGGTGGCGACCGGCTTTGTCGTCGACGACGCCATCGTCGTGCTCGAAAACGTCACCCGCTATATCGAGCACGGGATGTCGCCGTTTGAGGCAGCGCTGAAGGGCGCGGGCGAGGTCGGCTTCACCGTGCTTTCGATGAGCATCTCGCTGATCGCGGTGTTCATCCCGATCCTCCTGATGGGCGGCATCGTGGGCCGGCTGTTCCGCGAATTCGCGATGACGATCTCGATCTCCATCCTGATCTCGCTTGCGGTCTCGCTCGCGACCACGCCGATGATGTGCTCGGTGCTGCTGCGCCGGGAAAGCAGCCGGGCACACGGCTGGCTCTATCGCGCCAGCGAGCGCTTTTTCGAAGCGATGCTCAGCTTCTATCGGCGGACGCTCTCGGCCGCACTCGCGCACCCGAGATCCGTGATGCTGATCCTTGCCGCGGTGCTGGGGCTCAACTTCTATCTCTACGGCGTGATCCCCAAGGGCTTCTTTCCCCAACAAGACACCGGCCGGCTGGTCGGCTCGATCCAGGCGGACCAGAGCATTTCGTTCCAGTTGATGCAGCAGAAGCTGACGCAGTTCGTCACCATCATCAAGCACGATCCCGCGGTGGAGGCCGTCGTCGGATTCACCGGCAGCAACCAGACCAATTCCGGTTTCGTTTTCGTCTCGCTGCGCCCGCTCGACCAGCGGAAAGTCGGCGCCGACCAGGTGATCGCGCGGCTACGGCGCGAGCTCGCCACCGTGCCCGGGGCGACCCTGTTCCTGCAGTCGGTGCAGGACATCCGCGTCGGGGGACGGGTATCCAGCGCGCAGTACCAGTACACGCTGCAAAGCCCGACGCTGGAAGAGCTCAACGAATGGACGCCGAAGATCACGGCGGCGCTGCAGCGCGAGTCCAATCTCGCCGACGTCAACAGCGACCAGCAGGACAAGGGGCTCGAATCCAACCTGGTCATCGATCGCGACGCCGCGGCGCGGCTCGGAATCACCGTCAGCCAGATCGACAACACGCTCTATGACGCGTTCGGCCAGCGCCAGGTCTCAACCATCTATGTCGCGTGCAACCAGTATCACGTGATCATGGAGGTGGCGCCGTCCTACTGGCAGAATCCGGAGACGCTCAAGGACGTCTATATCAGCACCTCGGGCGGCTCGGTCGGCGGCTCGCAGGCGACCAACGCGGTGGCGGGAACGGTGGTGGCGCCTGGAATATCAAGCGCGGCCAACTCAGCCAACGCACAGGCCGCACGCAATCTTGCAACCAATTCGATCGGGTCGACCGGCAAAGGCGTGGCCTCGACCGGCGCGGCGGTCAGCACCAGCAGCGAAACGATGATCCCGCTTTCAGCGGTCGCGCATTTCGGTCGGGGCGCAACGCCGCTCTCCGTCAACCATCAAGGACTTCTCGTCGCCAACACGATCTCCTTCAACCTGCCTCCCAATGTATCGCTCGGCACCGCCGTCAGCACCATCGAGGCCACCATGAACCGGATCGGCGTGCCCGCGACGATCCGTGGCACCTTCCAGGGCACGGCAAAGGTCTTCCAGGATTCGCTCAGCAATCAGCCGCTGCTCATCCTGGCCGCTTTGGTGACGATCTATATCGTGCTCGGCGTGCTCTATGAGAGCTACATCCATCCCCTGACCATCCTCTCGACGCTGCCGTCGGCCGGCGTGGGCGCGCTGCTGGCCCTGATCGCGTTCCGCACCGAGTTCAGCATCATGGCGCTGATCGGCGTGATCCTGTTGATCGGTATCGTCAAGAAGAACGCGATCATGATGATCGACTTTGCGCTTGACGCCGAACGCAAGCGCGGTCTCGATCCGCTCGAAGCCATTCGCGAAGCCTGCCTGCTCCGGTTCCGCCCGATCATGATGACGACCATGGCCGCACTGCTCGGCGCGGTGCCGCTCGCCATCGGAATGGGCGAGGGCGGCGAATTACGCCAGCCGCTCGGCATTGCCATCGTGGGCGGCCTCATCCTCAGCCAGATGCTGACACTTTATTCGACACCTGTGATCTATTTGTATCTGGACAGGTTCCGGCTCTGGGGCCAACGTCGAAGGGGCAATGCGCCTCCCAACCTGCCAAAGTCCTCACTGCAGCCAGGCGAGTGAGATGTCGAAATCCCCGGTGGTACGCGTCCGACACCGAAGTCTGGCCCGGGCGATTTTGCCGTGGGGGGACGGTCGCATCCGCGCGATGTCCGCTTTGATCGCACTCGCGCTCGGCCCCGGCTTGTCCGGCTGCATCCTGGGATCGGAACGGCCCGAGCTCAATCTCGAAGTGCCGGAGAAATATCGCGCGGCAAGTTCGGCGAGTCCCGATGCCGCGGTCCCGGTCCTGGACTGGTGGCGCGGCTTCGGCTCCGGCGAACTGACGTCGCTGATGGACGCGGCGCAGATCAGCAATCTCGACGTTGCAGTTGCGGTCGCCCAGGTCGTGCAGGCCGACGCCCAGGTGGGCGTGGCGGGTTCGCCGCTATTGCCGTCGCTAACCGGAGCAGCCAGCGCCGAGCGCGCGCATTTCGGCTCCACAAGCAGCGCCAGCAGCAGCAACCTTGGCGGGGGCGTCACCGGGACCGGAGGCGGACGCGGCGGCGGAAGTTCGAACTTCTCGCAATTCAGCACCAGCCTGACTGCGAGCTACATGCTCGACTTCTGGGGCAAGAACCAGGCAGCCCTCCTTGCAGCGGAAGAAAGCGCGACGGCATCGAGATATAATCGCGAGGTGGTCACGCTGACCGCGATCGTCACGGTGGCCAACACGTACTTCCAGATTCTAGCGGCGCAGGACGAGTTGCGGGTGACGCGCCAGAACCTCGCAGCGGCCGAGCGAATCCTTGCGCTGATCAAGACGCAGTTCGCCGGCGGAACGGCCTCGCAGCTCGACGTTTCGCAACAGGAGGCGCTGGCAGGAACGCAGCGGGCGGCGATTCCGCCTCTCGAAGTCACCATCGGTCAGAACATTGCCGCGCTCGCGGTGCTTGTTGGACGAGCACCGGCGAACTTCACGGTGCGGGGCGGATCCACCAGCCGCATCAAGGTGCCTCGGGTGACCCCCGGCCTGCCATCGGAACTGCTTTACCAACGGCCGGACATCCGCCAGGCAGAGGCGCTGCTTGCGGCATCGAACTTCAGCGTCGAGCAGGCTCGCGCGGCATTCTTTCCGCAGATCCAGCTCACCGGCACCGGCGGATTCCAGAGCAGCGCGCTGGCCTCGCTGTTCACGCCAGGGGCGGCGTTCTCCACCCTTACGGCCAGCCTCGCGCAACCGATTTTCGACGGCTTCTTGCTCGAGAGCCAGTTGAAGCAGGCGAAGGGCGTGCAGCTTCAGAACCTGCAGGCCTATCGCAAGGCGGTTCTGTCGGCATTCTCTGATGTCGAGAAGGCGCTCATTGCGTTGCAAAAGTTCACGCTGCAGGAGCGGCTGCAAGCGCAGGTCGTTGCGAGCTCACAAACGGCGTTCGATGTGGCGGAGAAGCAATTGCGGGGCGGGACGATCAATCTGATTACGGTCCTGCAGGCCGAACAGACGCTCTTCACCGCGGAAGTTACGCTGGTTCAGGTGCGGCTCTCGAAATTGTTGGCGGCAAGCAGTCTGTTTCAGGCGCTCGGCGGCGGCTGGACGCCGGCCGGGACGTTGGTCTCGCTACAATGATGTCCGCCTTCGCCGCATTGGTTTGCGTTTGCCGTGCCGCAAATGGGTGTATCGGATGAAGAAAACCGGCTTGCTTGTGATGGCGCTCGCTCTGGCAGCACTCGAAGCAGCGTCAGCGGCTGCACAGCAAAGCGCGCCCTCGCTTCGGTTTGGGATGAAGCCCGATGAGGTCGCTGGCACGCTCGGCGTGCCCTTGACCTATGTGCGAGGGCGCCGCGGCAGCGAACTCTATCTGGCGCTGCCCAATGTCAAGGGAAGCGCATTCGCGAGCCGAAGCGACGGGCTCTATCTGCAGTTTCGCAACGGAAAGCTTGCGGGTTGGAAGGGCGACTGGGGCACGATCCGGCCATAAGGAAAGCCAATGGGTAGATTGAAGATCGTAATTTGCGCGGCGGTCCTGGCAGCGATCCCTATCTCGCCGGGATCGGCGACCGAGTTTGGGTATCGCGTCATACGATACGGCCAGACGAGCGGTTGGTTCTATGACAACCGCAACGATAATCGCGACTTCCCGACCAATGGCGTGTTTCCGGGCAATTTTGCCGCGCAGCCTAATGTTGCGTGGATCGGCGCCGCAGGCTTTCTCGAGAGCACGCCTCAGCGCTCGGCTTCTCCTTATCCATCGCAAGTCGTGTTCGGCACCGTTAGCCGCAGCAGACGATCGAAGAAGTGATCTCGACGTCACTTCAGCTATCGATCAAGCGATCGATGTAACGCCGTCTCGCGCCGCTTCAACGACGCGCGAGGTTCGCGCGTCGTTACCTTGGGGTGGCGCGGTGGCTTTCAAGCAAAGCCCGATCAACTGCGGCTTTCACTTAGTTGTAACCGCTGGTGCCGGGCGACGAGCCACCGAATTGAGAATCGCCGGTACCGCTTAACGTGGTCGGACCATCCGGATCTCCGTTCGGATTGCCGTAGTTCGGATGCAAGACAACCGGCGGAGCAGCCTCTCTGTATATAGGATAGCTCCTGACCATCGGTTCATGACGCGCCGTATTGGCAAAGGCGTATGTGCTTGAGAGCATGGACGCAGCGACCAATGCTACCATTGCGACTTTCATGGCTTTGTCCTTTCGAGTGGTGACATAAAGAACGTTACACAGAGAAAGGTGGGGCTCTTTCTCGTCGCTCCCACTAAATTCGCGTTTAGGGACGCGGCACAACCGGCATAAGGAATCTCTGGCTACTGAAAGCGTTTCACTCGCGTTTCGCTGCTTCGTGATGATAGTCGCACCGCGTATCCTGTTGGCGATCTCTCGCGTTCCCACCGTCAACTCGAGTTGAGGAATCGTAAAGCAGAATTTAGTGGGATGCGCGCGCAGGCCGCTTAGATCTTGAATCGAAAGCTCCGAGCATTCGGACAACCCCAATACGAGAAACTCGTATTTGACGGCGCGCACCGCCTGGCGGTGCGCCATGCGGACCTGCGCGCCCCGATCGAGCTTTCGTATCGATCGATGGAGAATTTCGATGACCTCACTCAAGATCCTCGCGGCCGCCGTGCTGCTATCGGCAACAGCCGCAACGCCAGTATTCGCCCAAGCCGCCATCCAGGAGCCCGGACTGTACGCGTTCTATCATCCCAATGCAGACATTCTGAACGGCGGCGCGCCGACGCCCGCGGCCAGACTGGAGTCAGAGCCGCCTTCTGCTCTGCAATACTATAACGAAGAGGCCAGCGGCATCGACACCTGCGCGCAGCGCCACCGCTCGTACAATCCCGCGACCGGCACATTCCTTGGCCGCGACCGTCATCGCTATCGGTGCGAGTGATGACCCTCTTCTGCTTCTGCGGTCTGAAACCAGGAGCCGCTGTGCGATTGTAATGCCCATCAATTGGCGGTAGACAAGTATGCTCCTTGCCCGAAGAGGCTGTCCCCGTGTGATGTAGAGGTCCGGCCTGCGCCGTTCCTTCGCCCAAGCGGATACCCGAAAATTCGAGACTGGCTTGGGTTGGGACGTTGGAGGAAACCTTAGGAGAGGGACATGGCGCGCAACATTCTGATCCTGGGAGCCTCGTACGGCTCATTGCTCGCGACGAAGCTGCTCATGGCCGGTCACAACGCGACGCTGGTTTGTCGCAAGAAGACCGCAGAGCTCATCAATCGCGACGGTACCGAGGTTCGCATCAAGCTGCGTGACGAGCCGACGCACCGGTCGATCTTCTCGCGCGATCTACCCGGGACCTTGGACGCGGCACCGCCCGCAGACGTCGACCTTTCCCGTTACGATCTGGTTGGCCTTGCCATGCAGGAGCCGCAATACACCAACCATACGATCCGGGTTCTGATGATCAAGATCGCCGAGGCGAAGCTGCCTTGCCTTTCGATCATGAACATGCCGCCGTTGCCCTATCTCAAACGGATCCCGGCGCTGTCGGACATGGACCTCGAAGAGGCCTATACCAATGCGCAGGTATGGGAGCGCTTCAAGCCGGGACTGGTCTCGCTCTGCTCGCCTGATCCTCAGGCCTTCCGTCCGCCGGACGAGGCGGCGAATGTCCTTCATGTCGGACTGCCGACAAACTTCAAGGCAGCGGCATTTGCGGATGAGACGCATAACCGGCTGCTTCGCGAGCTGGAGGCGGACATCGACGCGGTGAAGCTGGATGGCCAGGACGTTCCGGTGAAGCTCAAAGTGTTCGACTCGCTCTTCGTCCCGCTGGCCAAATGGTCGATGCTGTTGACCGGCAATTACCGCTGCATCACGCCGCAGGAGCCGCAATCGATCCGCGACGCGGTGCACGCCGATCTGAAGCGCTCGCAGTCGATCTATGAGCATGTCGATGCGGTCGCGCGGCGCCTGGGAGCCGACCCGAAGGATCAGGTGCCGTTCGAGAAATACGCCAAAGCGGCGGAAAGCCTTCTCAAGCCCTCATCGGCGGCGCGCGCGGTGGCGAGCGGAGCGCCCTTCATCGAGCGGGTCGACCTGCTCGTGAAGCTGATTTCGCATCAGCTTGGCGCGCCCAATGCCGAGATCGATCGTACGGTCCAGATCGTAGATCAGAAGCTCAATGAGAAGATCGTGGAGGGCGGATCCAGCGCGCTGTGACGTGCTGCTCCGTGCGATCCAGAAATCTTTCCGTTTCGCGGTCAACTATCTTCACGGCCACTACAGCATCGAGAACAACCGCGAGGCCTTCGCGCGCGGCGGCATCACTGTGTGTTCACGCTAGGACTGCTTGAAACCGCGCGGCCATTCCGCGCCCTCAAGACAATCTCCTCGTGGTCAAAGGAAGAGCATCATGACGATGAACAGACGAGCTTTTTCGACCGCTCTGCTTGCCGGCGCAGCGGCCTCGCTGATCTCCACTCGCGGCATGGCCGCAAACGCAACCCCGCCGAAGGCGCGGAACGTCGTGCTCGTGCATGGACTGTTCGCCGACGGCTCGTGCTGGTCGGAGGTGATCGCGCGATTGCAGAAGGCCGGCCTCAACGTCACCTCCGTGCAGAATCCGCTGACCACGCTGCCCGAAGCGGTCGCGTCAGCCGAGCGCGTGCTGGCTCGGCAGGACGGCCCGACGGTTCTGGTCGGCCATTCCTTTTCCGGCATGATCGTCACCGAGGCCGGCGTGCATCCGAACGTGTCGGCGCTCGTCTATGTGGCGGCGCGCGCGCCGGATGCCGGCGAGGACTACACCGCGCTCGCGAAGACCTATCCGACCCCGCCCGCGACGGCCGGCATCCTGTTCGACGGCGATGAAGGACGGCTTTCCGAGGAGGCTTTCCTGCGCGATTTCGCAGGCGACCTGCCGGAGGCGAAGGCCAAGGTGCTCTATGCAGTCCAGCAGCCGTTCCACAAAACCCTGCTCGCCGGCAAGACCACGAACGCGGCCTGGCGATCAAAGCCGAGCTATTACGCCGTCTCGACCGAGGACCGCACGATCAATCCGGACCTCGAACGATTCATGGCCAAGCGCATGGGAGCCAAGACCATAGAGGTCAAGGCGAGTCACCTGTCGCTGATCTCTCAACCTGACGAAATCACGCAACTGATCCTGGAGGCCGCCGGCCAACGCCCATGAGGTGAACACACTTGGGATGGCCGCGCTCTCGACATGATCGAGGCCGGGAAGAGACGAGCGGCGGTCTGACGCGCTCGTAGGCTGCAGGGCATGCAAAACAGGAAAGGAGTAAAGACCGATGAAACGTTTCGGATCCGCCGCCTGGAATGGCAGCCTGCGCGAAGGCAAGGGTTCGGTCTCGACCGAGAGCCACGCGCTGGACAACCATCCCTACACCTTCTTCAGCCGCTACGGTGAGAAGCCGGGCACCAATCCGGAGGAGTTGTTAGGTGCAGCGCATGCCGCGTGCTTCACCATGTCATTTGTCAGGGCTCTCGGTAGCGCGAATTTCGTGCCGGAGCAGGTGGACAGCAAATCAGAAATCACCATCGAGAAGGACGGGGACGGCTTTTCGATCACCTCGGCGCATCTCACCACCACGGCGAAGATACCGGGCATCGACCACGACACGTTCCAGTCGATCGCCGCAAGCGCAAAAGCCGGCTGCCCCGTCTCCAAACTGATGAAGGTTGAGATTGATTTTAGTGCCACACTCGTTTCGTGAGGCTGCATAAAAGGGGCGCCCATTCGGAACAAAGTCGCGAATTCCTGCACTATCGAAATCCAGACATAATTTCGCCTAGGCGCTCGGTTGCCTGACGTCGCAGCCTGGTTTGTCGGATCGGCGCCGGCGGAAGACGCAATCGCAGAAGACCTGGAGGTGAGGCGATCGCCAACCTCGCTCCGACGGAAATGCTGCACGCTAGCAGCGCGCTCGAATCGGCAAAACCGCGAGCGCCTGCGATTTCGCGCTACGCCCAGCGGGCCGCCCCCTGATTTTGCAGGGTCGTTCGGTTAGCGCCTGATAGCTGCCTTCTCGCCTATTTCTAGAATTGACGCGATGGACTACCTTCAGACATTCGTCTTGCCAATGGTGTTGCCAGCGCTTGCGTCGCTCATCTGTACATCCGCTAGGGACAGCAAGCGTTTTGGCGCATTAGCCGCCCGTCTGCCTTGAACCTTCAGTTGGCCATCCCGACTCACGTCCAGGGGGTGTACGTCTTCGATTGAAATTGCAGAATCGGAGGAATGCCATGAGATCTCGTTCCAAACTCGCAATGGTATTGCTCGCGGGCGTCGCAATTGGAGCTATCGCGGTCCAAGGCCTCCACGCTCAAGGAGCTAAGCCGAAAGCTTACTCTGTCGGCGAGATCGAAACCCTCGATGCTTCAGCCCAAGCCGCGTACCTGCCTGCCGCCCGGAAGGCGATAGAAGCAGCCCATGGTCACGCTTTACGCACCGCGGCGGGACGGATTGTTCAGGTAGAGGGTGGGCCAGCCCCGAAAGGGGTGGGGATCGTCGAATGGGATAGCTTGGATGACGCCGTAGCGTTCTACAAGTCGAAAGCCTGGGCGGACCTTGCATCCCAGCGTGATAAGGCGGTCAAGGTTGTACGGAGATACGTCGTCGAAGTCGAAAGGTAGCCGCGTCCATCCCACACCGCGCTGCTGTCTTCGCGATTTCGCGAGGCGGTCCGGTTACGGTTCGATAACGGCCGTTCGATCAGTTTCTGCATCGACGTAATGGGGTCATAAGCGGTCAGCGCTTGGCTCGCCAGCAGCCGAATTTGAGGCCGTGCAGCGACCTCGACATTCCCCGACCGTCAGGCAATCATCCCCGCATGAATCAGAGCAGCCCCCGGCCGGCGCTGACCAAAGACGAGGTACGAGTGCGCGCGTGGGCAGAGGTCCGGGAGCTATTGGAACTGCAACTCGCTCCGCTGGGTCGGCGGCCTTTGCAGGCGCTTGCGCCAAATCCTGGTGAAAGCGTCCTGGACATAGGCTGTGGCGGAGGCGGCGTAGTCTCAAACCGAATGGGCGGCTAGCGTTCGTCTGCTGGCGCGCGCTGGAGGAAAATCCGCTAGACATCCTGCCGCTTAGGGCCGCGTCTATTCATCTGCCGCCGCAGCCTGCTCACGACACGGACGCAGCCGGCCCATTCGCATTCGCCAACCCCGACCGCGTGCACCGCATTCTGGAAAGAGCGGGCTTCCGAGAGATCGAGATCACTGCCCATGACGAGCTGGTTGGAAGCGGCGACCTCGATTCGATGCTGGCGGTTTGTTCGAGGGTTGGAGCTCTCGGCAAAGTTCTTCGTGAAAATCCCGAACTGCCGGCGGCAACGCTACCGGCGGTGCGATCCGCGCTTGCGGCACACGATGGACCTGATGGGGTCAGGCAAAATGCAGCGACGTGGGTCGTGACAGCTCGGGCTCCGGCCGGGCTCTAGAGCAAGACGTCGGCCAAAGGTCCACTGAGGGTCACTCGCCTCGAAGTGGCGCGCCCGGAACGATTCGAACGTCCGACCCTCAGATTCGTAGTCTGATGCTCTATCCAGCTGAGCTACGGGCGCGTTTTCGCGTGAGGGGCGTGAAAGCCCAAGGTGCATCCGAGGAGGCTCGGACGCATCAGCGAAAGAGCGCTCTAGCTACAAGGTCCCGATCCCGTTGGCAAGGTCTGGGGTGGGGGTTCTCTGGGTTGATTTGGGCCGGAAGCGCGCCCCGGGCAGTGAAAGCCGGAGTTTCCGGCTATTCCGGCATACGCCTCAGGCCCGCGCGCGCTCGGTGCGGATGATCTGGAGTTCCACCGGCCGGTCGGGAATGGCGATGCGGAAGGTGGCGCCGATGGTGCCCTCGACCAGGTTGATCTCGCCGTCATGGGCGCGGATCAGCTCGGCGGCGATCGCAAGGCCGAGCCCGCTGCCGCCGGGGCGGCCGGACGTCTGGAACGCCTCGAACAGGTGATCGCGGGTCTTCTGGGGAACGCCGGGGCCGGTGTCGGAGACCTCGACGATCGCGACCGTCCCCTCGCGGCGACCGGTGATGCGGATCTGCTGGGCACCGCCGTCGGTCGCCGGACGGCTCTCCAGCGCCTGCGCCGCGTTGCGCACGAGGTTGAGCAGCACGCGGAATAGCTGGTCCGGATCGGCGTCGATCGCGAGCCCGCGCTCGATCGCGCTGATCCAGGTGATCGAGGCATCCGAGGCAAGCCCTGCCGATTCGCGCACCTCGACGACGACGGGCTCGACCAGGATCATGCGGCGGTCGGGCGCGGCCTCCTGGGCGCGGCCGTAGGACAATGTCGACTGGCAGAAGGCGATCGCGCGCTCGAGCGAACGCAGCAGTTTCGGCGCGAAGCGTTGCACCCTGGGATCGGGGACGCTTGCGAGCTGATCGGACAGAAGCTGCGAGGAGGCAAGCAGGTTGCGCAGATCGTGGTTGATCTTGGAGACGGCGAGCCCCAGCGCCGCCAGCCGGCTCTTCTGATGCAGCATCGAGACCAGGTCGCGCTGCATGTCGGACAGCTCGCGCTCGGCGACGCCGATCTCGTCACCACGTTGGCTCGGCACGATGATTCGCGCCGAACTTTCGGGGTTTTCGTGGAAACCGATCAGGCTCGCGGTCAGCCGCCGCATCGGACGCACGAACAAATAATGCAGGGCGAGATAGACCAGGCCCGCGGTAAGGCCCGCGATCAGGAGCGCGACGATCAAGACGTTGCGTGAGAAGCGGTACATCGCCTGGCGCAGCGGCTTCTCGTCGATCACCACCTCGATGAACTGCGCCTGGCCCGGCGCCGGCCCGACCACGCGGATGGTCTGGTCGCCGTGCTCCAGCATGATCTGGAACGCATCGACGATCGCCGACCACACCGATATGTCGCGCAGGTCGACGTCATGGTCGATCGCAGCCGGCAGGTCGGCGCTGGCGAGCAGTCGCCGCTGCTGGCCCATCTTGATCGCCACCGCGCGGGCGCCGATGCTGGTGAGGATCTGGCGCGCCAGCGACTCCGGAACGTAGCCGGATGGCGCGGCATCGAGCACCAGCGCCGCGGTGTTGGCCGCGGCCAGCCGGTCGTTCAGGCGGTTGATCCGGAAGTTGGCGATCGCGGGCACAAAGATCAGCATCCCGGCGATCATCACCAGGGGGATCGTGAGCAGCAGAAGCTTGCCGGACAGGCCAAGCCGGTAAACCGGCTGCGCCCGAGACTTCTCCGTCGTCGGCTGATCGTCGGTCACTGACACGATATAGGCCTTCTTTGGCGCATGTTCAGCATGCTGCCGTGCACCATCGCCGGTCAAATTACGGATCGCTAATGTAAGCCGGTTCCATGAGCCCCGGATGCAGCCGGCTAAAGCCGGGCCACATATGCAACAACCCCACAGAATCAGGACTATTTCCGCGAATTACGACCTTTCGAAGAACCGCTTTTGCCGCACGGGGCGACATTGACGAAAAGGAGGCGCTCCCTTATAAGCCGCGCAAATTGTCCGCGATGGCCCGGTTTGCCGGGGGCGGCTCATTTGGGGCCGCGAATGGCCGATTTTGGGCCAGCCTGCATCACCGGACACCCTATCTCAATTCATCGGCAGATTGCCTGTTCAGCGGAGAACTACCCGTGAAGCGGACTTATCAACCCAGCAAACTGGTGCGCAAGCGCCGCCACGGCTTCCGCGCCCGTCTCGCCACGGCCGGTGGCCGCAAGGTCCTCGCTGCGCGCCGCGCGCGTGGCCGCAAGCGTCTGAGCGCCTGAGCCCCGGGCGTCTTCCGGAGATTCTAAATGGATCGGCTAAGGCAGCGGGCGGACTTCGTCGCCGTTGCCAATGGCGCGCGGGCGACCAGCCCGGCCTTTGTGCTGCAGGGCCGCGCCCGCGACGATGATGGCCCGATCCGCGTCGGCTTCACCGTCACCAAGAAGAACGGCACCGCTACCGAGCGCAACCGCATCCGGCGCAGGCTTCGCGCGCTGATACAGCAGCTCGACGTCATACCGATGCGACCACATCATGATTATGTGTTAGTCGGCCGCCGGGATGCACTGACCCGCGACTTCGCGGCCATGCTCGACGACCTCCGCGCGGCGCTCCGCCGCCTCGACCGGCAACCGGCCAAAAGCGGCGGCAGCCAGAATAATATAAAGAGCGGCGGCAACCGGAATTGAATGACGAGACCTTGAAGAGATGACCGATAACCGCAACACCATCATCGCCGTCATTCTGTCCGGCCTGGTGCTGATCGCCTGGCAATATTTCTACAACGTGCCGCAGATGGAGAAGCAGCGCGCGCAGCAGCACGCGCAGGCGGAACTGCAGAAGCAGCAGACGCCGCAGACGCAGCAGGCGACCCCTAGCACCGCACCGCAGCCGGGATCGGCGTCACCGCCTTCAGCCACACAACCGGCCTCCGGCGCGCCCGTCGTCAGCCGCGAAGCCGCGGTCGAGGCCAGCCCGCGCGTCAAGATCGACACGCCCACGCTGTCCGGCAGCATCTCGCTGAAGGGCGCGCGCATCGACGACCTGTCGCTGGAGAAATTCCGCGACACCGTCGACCCGAAGTCACCGCCGATCGTGCTGTTCTCGCCGTCGCAGACGGCCGCGCCCTATTACGCGGAATTCGGCTGGGTGCCGGCGAGCGGCACCACCTTGCGGATGCCCGATGCGACCACGGTGTGGCAGCAGGAGGGTTCCGGCACGCTGACGCCGACTAGTCCGGTCACGCTGAAATACGACAACGGCGAAGGCCTGACTTTCCGCCGCACCATCGCGGTCGACGATCGCTATCTCTTCACCATCAAGGATGAAGTCACCAATGCCGGCAGCGCCCCGGTCACGCTCTATCCCTTTGCGCTGATCTCGCGCCACGGCACGCCGCAGGTTTCCGGCTACTACATCCTTCATGAAGGCCTGATCGGCTATCTCGGCGACCATGGCCTGCAGGAATACGGCTACAAGAAAATCGACGACGCCAAGCGGGTGAACTTCACCGCCACCGATGGCTGGCTCGGTATCACGGACAAATACTGGGCTTCTGCGCTGCTGCCGGACACCTCCGCCAAGCTGCAAGCGAGTTTTTCCTCCGATCTTGTCAACAATATCAGGCGGTACCAGACGGACTATCTGCTGGAGCCGCAGACCGTCGCGGCCGGCGGCACCGTCACCGCCAACGCGCGGCTGTTCGCCGGCGCCAAGGAAGCCGGCGTCGTCGGCATCAACTTCCCGCTTGGGCCGGGCGGCTACAACCGGCAGCTCGGCCTCAACCACTTCGATCTGCTGATCGACTGGGGCTGGTTCTACTTCATCACCAAGCCGATGTTCCTGGCGCTCGACTGGTTCTATCGCCTGTTCGGCAATTTCGGCGTCTCGATCCTGCTGGTGACGGTGATCGTGAAGCTGTTGTTCTTCCCGCTCGCCAACAAGTCCTACGCCTCGATGGCGAAGATGAAGTCGATCCAGCCGCAGCTCGCGGCGCTGAAGGAGCGTTATCCGGACGACCGGGTGAAGCAGCAGCAGGAGATGATGGAGATCTACAAGAAGGAGAAGATCAACCCGATCGCGGGCTGCCTTCCCATCGCGCTGCAGATCCCGGTGTTCTTCTCGCTCTACAAGGTCCTGTTCGTCACCATCGAGATGCGGCATGCGCCGTTCTTCGGCTGGATCAAGGACCTGTCGGCGCCGGATCCGACCAACCTTTTCACCCTGTTCGGCCTGATCCCGTTCGATCCCACCACGATCCCGGTGTTCGGCCATTATCTCTGGCTCGGCATCTGGCCGATCATCATGGGCATCACGATGTGGTTCCAGATGAAGCTCAATCCGACGCCGCCGGATCCGACGCAGAAGATGATCTTCGACTGGATGCCCTTGATCTTCACGTTCATGCTGGCCGGCTTCCCGGCGGGCCTCGTGATCTACTGGGCCTGGAACAACCTGCTTTCGGTGGCGCAGCAGAGCTACATCATGCACCGGAACGGGGTGAAGGTGGAATTGTTCGACAACCTCAAGGCCACCTTCGCGCCGAAGAAAGCGACGTAACGACGTCATTGCGAGCGAACCGAAGCAATCCTTTTCACCGCTTGCGGAGCAATGGATTGCTTCGTCGCTTCGCTCCTCGCAATGACGGACGCGAGCGAGACCTTCCCACATGACCGCCGAAACTGATGCGGAGCTGATCGAAGCGGGGCGAAAACTGTTCGCCGGCGACTGGCACTTCATCTGGGCTGCGCCGTCGATCGAGACGCTGCCGCCGATGGCGGGGTTAGAGGTTGCCTTTGCCGGACGCTCCAATGTCGGCAAGTCGAGCCTGATCAACGCGCTCACCGGCCGCAGCACGTTGGCACGCACCTCGCACACGCCGGGACGCACCCAGGAATTGATCTTCTTCGAAGGCCCGGAGAAAGCGGGCTTCCGTCTGGTCGACATGCCCGGCTATGGCTATGCCTCCGCACCCAAGGCCAAGGTCGCGTCCTGGACCGCGCTGATCCATAAATTCCTGCAGGGCCGCGCCACTCTGGCGCGGGTCTATGTCCTGATCGACGCCCGCCATGGAATCAAGGATGTCGATCTCGACGTCCTGAAGACGCTCGACAAATCGGCCGTCAGCTACCAGGTGGTGCTGACCAAGGCGGACCAGGTGAAGGCCTCCGAGCTTACGACCCGCATCGAAGAGACCGCGGCCGCGCTGGCCAAACACCCGGCCGCCTTTCCGGATGTATTGGCGACCTCCTCGCGCACCGGCGCCGGCATGCCGGAGCTGCGCGCCGCGATGGTGCGCCTGCTCGAGGAGCGCCGCGGATGACCAGCCTGCATCGAATCCTGCTCGTCCTGGCCGGCCTCATGGGCGCTTGTGGCGTGATGCTGGCGGCCGGATCCGCCCATCTCGCCGATGCGACGCGGCTTGCAGCCGCCTCGTCGATGCTGCTGTTTCATGCCAGTGCGGTGCTCGGGGCAATCGCCCTCGTGGGTCGCGGCCTGCTGAACCGCGCGATCGGGACCGCCTCTGCGGTCGGCTTCGTCATCGCCGCGTCATTGTTCGCCGGCGATCTCTGCCTGCGCCAATATGCCGGCCACGGACTGTTTCCGATGGCCGCGCCGACCGGCGGAACGCTGTTGATCGTGAGCTGGCTGGTGCTGGCGGTAGCGGCGGTATGGCCGAATCGCGATAAGCTGTAACCTCGTGGCCCGGGTGGAGCCAACGGGGCTACAAGTGAGAGACGCGCTTTTCGCGAGCCCGCCAATCAGATAGAACCGCGCCCGACGCCGCTCTCTGGGAATTGCGAGACCCGCTCCATGACCGACACACAGATCAGCCCGCTCGACCAGGCCCGCATCCTGTCCGAGGCGCTGCCGCACATGCAGGAATATGACGATGAAACCATCGTCATCAAATATGGCGGCCATGCCATGGGCGCAGAGGACACCGCCAAGGCCTTTGCGCGCGACATCGTGCTCCTGGAGCAGACCGCGATCAATCCGGTGGTCGTGCATGGCGGCGGGCCGCAGATCGCGACCATGCTCAAGCGCCTCGGCATCCAGTCCGAATTCGCGGCGGGCCTGCGCATCACCGATGCGGCGACCATCGAGATCGTCGAAATGGTGCTGGCCGGCTCCGTCAACAAGCAGCTCGTCGGCTATATCAACGAGGCCGGCGGCAAGGCGGTCGGCCTCTCCGGCAAAGACGGCAACATGGTGAAGGCGTCGAAGACGACGCGCACCATGATCGATCCAGGTTCCAACATCGAGAAGGCGATCGATCTCGGCTTCGTCGGCGAGCCCGAGAAGGTCGACCTGACGCTGCTCAACCAGCTCATCGGCTATGAGCTGATCCCGGTGCTGGCGCCGCTGGCGACATCCAGGGACGGCGGCCAGACGCTGAATATCAATGCCGACACCTTTGCCGGCGCGGTCGCGGGCGCCTTGAAGGCCAAGCGCCTGCTGCTGCTCACCGACGTGCCGGGCGTGCTCGACAAGTCCAAGAAGCTGATCCCGGAATTGTCGGTGAAGGACGCGCGCAAATTGATCGCCGACGGCACCATTTCCGGCGGCATGATCCCGAAGGTCGAGACCTGCATCTATGCCCTGGAGCAGGGCGTGCAGGGCGTCGTCATCATCGACGGCAAGACGCAGCATGCGGTCTTGCTGGAGCTGTTCACCGATCAGGGCACCGGCACGCTGATCCACAAGTGATGGCTGGGGCGGCCACGCACACTGGAGCCGTCATGGCCGGGCCTGTCCCGGCCATCCACGTCCGGTTTGCCGACGGTAGGAAAGGCGTGGATGCCCGGGTCAAGCCCGGGCATGACGAGCTTAAGACAAAGCAACCGCGTCGTTCCGGGCTGGCGCGTCTTCTAATGGCGCTGCCGGCCGCCACGCTCTCGTTGTTGTTTTCCTCCGCGCCGGCGCGGGCCGACCTGAAGCTCTGCAACCGCATGAGTTACGTGGTCGAGGCCGCCATCGGGATCGATGAGAAATCGGCGACCGCGACGCGGGGCTGGTTCCGCATCGACCCCGCCGCCTGCCGCGTGGTGGTGCAGGGCGCGCTTTCCGCCGACCGCGTGCTTCTGAATGCGCGTGCGCTCGGCGTCTACGGCGCCTCGCCGATCCCGCAAAACGGCACCGACACGCTCTGCGTCGCGCAGGACAATTTCGTCATCGCCGCTGCCCGCCAGTGCCGCAGCGGCCAGACGCCGGCGCAATTCACGCAGATAACACCGACCCAGTCCGAGGACGGCAACCTCGTCGCCTATCTCGCCGAAGGCTCGGAATATGACGAGGAGCAGGCACGGCTTGCCGGCATCCAGCGCTTGCTCGTGATCGCCGGCTATGATGCCGCGCCGATCGACGGCGTCGACGGGCCGAAGACGCAAGGAGCGTTGTCGGCGTTCCTCAGGAGCCGCGGCCTCTCCAGCGACGTCGTGCAATCGCCGAATTTCTTCACCACCATGATCGATGCCGTGCAGAAGCCATCCGCAACCGGACTGACCTGGTGCAACGATACACCGCACAAGATCATGGCCGCCGTGGCGACCGACGACGGCAAGGCCGTCACCAGCCGCGGCTGGTATCGGATCGATCCCGGCAAATGCCTGCATCCCGACGTCGCCGGCCAGCCGAAGCAGATCTTCTCCTTCGCCGAAGCGGTCGATGCCGAGAACCGCACCATCCGCCTGAAAGACAAGCCGTTGAACTGGGGCGGCGCAACGCAGCTCTGCACCCGCGAGAGCAAGTTCGAGATCGCCGAGCAGGGCGATTGCCCCACGCGTGGCCTTGCCGCGGTCGGCTTTGCGCCGGTCGACATGACCAGCGGCGGCAAAACGCTGCGCTTTGCGATGCCGTGATAGAAGTTCGTCGTCCCGGCGAAGGCCGGGACGACGTGAGAGAGTGGTGAAAATGTCCCGCGCCTTCGACCATATCGACACCTGGGTGTTCGACCTCGACAACACGCTGTACCCGCATCACGTCAACCTATGGCAGCAGGTCGATGCGCGGATCGGCGAATTCGTGAGCAACTGGCTCAACGTCACGGCGGAAGAAGCCCGCCGCATCCAGAAGGACTATTATCTGCGCTACGGCACCACCATGCGCGGCATGATGACCGAGCACGGCGTCCGCGCCGATGACTACCTCGCCTATGTCCACCGGATCGATCACTCGCCGCTGGAGCCGAACCCGGCAATGGGCGCTGCGATCGCAAGGCTACCCGGCCGCAAGCTGATCCTGACCAACGGCTCGACCGACCATGTCGACGCGGTGCTCGCGCGTCTCGGCATCGGCGACCATTTCGAGGCGGTGTTCGACATCATCGCCGCCGAGCTTGAGCCGAAACCGGCGCCGCAGACCTATCAGCGCTTCCTGGCGCTGCACGACGTCGATCCCAGCAAGGCCGCGATGTTCGAAGACCTCGCGCGCAACCTGGTCGTGCCGCATCAGCTCGGCATGACCACGGTGCTGGTGGTGCCCGACGGGACGCAGGAGGTGGTGCGCGAGGACTGGGAGCTCGAGGGCCGCGACGCCGCGCATGTCGACCACGTCACGGACGATCTGACGGGGTTTTTGCAGAGACTCCCTCAGCAAACTTAGGCCGTCATACCCCGCGAAGGCGGGGTATCCAGTAATCGCCGGCATCTCGACCAATTACAGCCGCCGCGGCTTACTGGGTCACCCGCCTTCGCGGGTGACGACAGACAGCGAGGGAGCCTTGACTCCGCCGCGCCAAATCCCGAAAAAGCTCCAAATACCCTCCCCGCCGCTCGCCTCAAGGAATCGCCCGATGTCGCTGTCCGCCCTCGAGTCCATCGTCAACGCCGCGTTCGAAGCCCGCGACGGCATTTCGACCTCGACCACGGGCGAGGTGCGCGAGGCCGTGGATTACGCGCTCGAGCTGCTCGACAAGGGCGAGACGCGCGTTGCCGAGCGCGAGACCAGCGGCAAATGGAAGGTCAACCAATGGCTGAAAAAGGCGGTGCTGCTATCGTTCCGCCTCAATGACATGGGCCAGATCCCCGGCGGCCCCGGCAAGGCGTCGTGGTGGGACAAGGTGCCGTCGAAGTTCGACGGCTGGGGCGAGAACCGCTTTCGCGACGCCGGTTTTCGCGCGGTGCCGGGCGCGATCGTGCGCCGCTCCGCCTTCATCGCCCGCAACGTCGTGCTGATGCCCTCCTTCGTCAATCTCGGCGCCTATGTCGATGAAGCGACCATGGTCGACACCTGGTCGACCGTCGGCTCCTGCGCGCAGATCGGCAAGCGCGTGCATATCTCCGGCGGCGTCGGCATCGGCGGCGTGCTGGAGCCGCTGCAGGCAGAGCCCGTGATCATCGAGGACGATTGCTTCATCGGCGCCCGCAGCGAGGTCGCCGAAGGCGTGATCGTGCGCAAGGGCGCGGTGCTCTCGATGGGTGTGTTCCTCGGCGCGTCCACCAAGATCGTCGATCGCGAGACCGGCGAGACCTTTGTCGGCGAAGTGCCGGAATATGCCGTCGTCGTGCCCGGCACCTTGCCGCCGAAGCCGATGAAGAACGGACAGCCGGGCCCAGCCACCGCCTGCGCCGTCATCGTCAAGCGCGTCGACGAGCGCACCCGCGCCAAGACCAGCATCAACGAATTGCTGCGCGACTAAGGCCGCTGCTAAGCTCGCTGACGGGGTATGATCGCTTGAAAGGTCAGCTCCATGGCTGAGGCGAGCACCCGACCAGGCCGCTCCCTTCGCGAGATTCCGGCAGGTATCTGGGCGCTCGGTTTCGTCTCGATGCTGATGGACATCTCTTCGGAGATGATCCATGCGCTGTTGCCGGTCTATCTGGTGACGGTGCTCGGCACTTCGATGGTAACCGTCGGCGTCATCGAAGGCATCGCCGAAGCGACGGCATCGATCACCAGGATATTTTCCGGCGCGCTTTCCGATTGGCTCGGCAAGCGAAAATGGCTGGCGGCGCTCGGCTATGGCCTTGCGGCGCTGACCAAACCGATCTTTCCGCTGGCGCCGACGGTCGGCTGGCTGATGGCCGCGCGCTTCATCGACCGGATCGGAAAAGGCATTCGCGGCGCTCCACGCGACGCGCTAGTGGCCGACATTGCTCCGGCCCATCTGCGTGGCGCCAGCATTGGCTTGCGGCAATCGCTCGATACGGTTGGCGCCTTCGTCGGACCATTGATCGCCATCGGCCTGATGTGGCTGACTTCAGACCATTTCAAGGCCGTGTTCTGGTTCGCAGTCATTCCCGGCTTGCTGTCGTTCGCCCTTATCGCGTTTGCGGTGCGCGAACCCGCGCGGGCGAAAGGGTTGCGCGAGGTGCGCAATCCAATCAGCCTCAGCGAAATCAGAAATCTGGGCGCGGCCTATTGGTGGGTGGTGGCGATTGCGAGCGTGTTCACGCTGGCTCGCTTCAGCGAGGCGTTTCTGATCCTCCGCGCGCAGAATGTCGGGCTGCCGGTTACGCTCGCACCGGCCGTGCTGG
Source organism: Bradyrhizobium sp. LeoA1Lang (assembly GCF_055413685.1). Classification (NCBI taxonomy): domain Bacteria; kingdom Pseudomonadati; phylum Pseudomonadota; class Alphaproteobacteria; order Hyphomicrobiales; family Nitrobacteraceae; genus Bradyrhizobium; species Bradyrhizobium sp. LeoA1Lang. Next base: position 58,798 of record NZ_JBVAPG010000026.1, read on the forward strand.
TCCTGATGAATGTCGTCTACGCCGGCGCGGCATATCCGGCCGGCGTGGTGTCCGATCGCATGGACCGCACAACCGTGCTGGCGTTCGGTATCGTGCTTTTGATCGTCGCCGATCTTTTGCTCGCGCTTCTGCCCAGCATGACCGGTGTCGCGCTGGGCATCGCGCTGTGGGGACTGCATATGGGCTTCACGCAAGGGCTGTTGGCAGCGCTTGTCGCGGATACCTCGCCCGCCGAGCTGCGGGGCACAGCTTACGGCTTTTTCAACCTGGTCTGCGGGATCGCGATGCTTGCGGCCAGCGTGATCGCGGGGGCGTTATGGGACAGTGCCGGACCGCAAGTTACGTTCTTCGCGGGTGCCGTCTTTGCGCTGGTTGCACTGGCAGGTCTAGTCAGCGTGCGGGGCCGCGCCAATGTAGCGACAGGCTGATCGGCTGCGTCGCTAGAGCATGATCCGGAAAAGTGGAAACCGGTTTTCCGAAAAGATCATGCTCAAACAAAGAGATGAGATCATGATCCGATTCCGTCTAATCGGATCATGATCTGAGCGCCGTAACACGAAGTCGGGAGCATGCCGCGCAAGGCTGGCCCGCCGCCGCGGTGGCGTGTTAAGTCCGTACGCATGACCGATGCCATTTCCATCACGCGCGACCTTGTCCGCTGCCCTTCCGTCACGCCCGCCGACGCCGGCGCGCTCGGCGTGCTTGAGAACATCCTGAAGGCCGCCGGCTTCGAGGTGCACCGGGTCACCTTCAGCGAGCCCGGCACCGCCGACATCGACAATCTCTATGCACGTATCGGCGATCAGGCGCCGCACATCACCTTCGCCGGCCATACTGACGTGGTACCGCCGGGCGATGAGTCCGCCTGGACGCATGGTCCGTTCTCCGGCGAGGTGAAGGACGGCTTTCTCTATGGCCGCGGCGCCGTCGACATGAAGGGTGGCATCGCCTGCAGCGTCGCTGCGGTGCTGGAGTATCTGAAGGACCATGGCGGCAAGCCGCAAAAAGACGGAAAAGGGTCGATCTCGTTCCTGATCACAGGCGACGAGGAAGACGTTTCCATCAATGGCACGATCAAGCTGTTGAAATGGGCGGCCGAGCGCGGCGAAAAGTTCGATCATTGCGTGCTCGGCGAGCCGTCCAATGTCGAGGTGCTCGGCGACACCATCAAGGTCGGCCGCCGCGGCTCGCAATCCGGCACGCTTTATGTCGAGGGCGTGCAGGGCCATGTCGCCTATCCGCACCGCGCTTCCAATCCGGTGCCCGATATTTCGCGATTGATCGTGGCGCTGAGCGACGAGCCACTCGATCACGGCAGCGCGCAATTCCAGGCGTCCAACCTCGAATTCACCTCCGTCGACGTCGGCAATACCGCAAGCAACGTCATCCCCGGCCAGGCGCGGGCGAAATTCAACATCCGCTACAACGACAACCACACCCAGGAGAGCCTGCGCACGCTGGTGGAGGAACGCCTGGCCAAAGCCTGCGGCAACCGCATCCGCGCCCGCATCGTCTGGGAGCCGTCGAACTCGAACGTGTTCGTAACCAAGCCCGGCCCGTTCACCGACCTTGCGGTGGCGGCGATCGAGGCGGTGACCGGACGCAAGCCGGAGCTCTCGACCTCGGGCGGCACGTCGGATGCGCGCTTCATCTCGAGCTATTGCCCGGTGATCGAATTCGGCCTGGTCGGCCAGACCATGCACCAGATCAACGAACGCGCGCCGATCGCCGATTTGGAAAAACTGACACAAGTCTTTCGCGGCGTGCTGGACAGGTATTTTGCCTAGTCTCCAGGACTGAGGCGTTTGCTCCGCCGTCGCCACTCACTCCGCCGTCATGGCCGGGCTAGTCCCGGCCATCCACGCTTCTCCGCTTGGGGTTAAGTATCCGTCGTCATGCCCGGCCTTGTGCCGGGTATCCACGGCCTTCGCCCACCCTCCCACAAGGAAGGCGTGGATGGCCGGGACAAGCCCGGCCATGACGGCGGAGAGGGCCGAGGTCTAATACTCCACCCGCACGAGATACAGGCCCTCCGGCGGTGCCACCGGCCCGCAGGCGGCGCGGTTTCGGGCGGCAAGGGCTGCGGCGAGATCGTCGGCGGTCCAGCGGCCTTCGCCGACCCAGACCAGCGAGCCGACCAGCGAGCGCACCTGGCTATGCAGGAACGAGCGCGCCGAGGTGACGATACTGACCGCATCGCCGTTGCGCGTGACATCAAGCTGGTCGAGCGTTTTCACCGGCGATTTCGCCTGGCATTCGGTGTCGCGGAAGGTCGTGAAGTCATGCTTACCGATCAGGCGCTGCGCGGCTTCATGCATCGCGTCCGTATCGAGATGGCGTGGCACGCGCCAGACGCGGCCGATGTCGAGCGCAAGGTTCGCGCGCGTGTTCCTGATGCGATAGAGGTAATGGCGCTTCTTTGCGGAGAAGCGCGCCTGGAAATCATCCGGTACGATCTCGGCCGCGAGCACCGCGATCGGATTTGGACGCAGATGCGCGTTCAGGCCGTCGCGCAGGCGGTCCGGCGGAAACGGCTTTGCGATGTCGCAATGCGCGATCTGTCCGAGCGCATGCACGCCGGCATCGGTGCGGCCGGAGCCATGGACGCGCACGTCCTCGCCACACATCGCCTTCACCGCGGTCTCCAGCGCGCCCTGCACGCTCGGCGCATGGTCCTGGATCTGCCAGCCACAGAACGGCGTGCCGTCATATTCGATGCTGAGCTTGTAGCGGGGCATGACCTATGTAAACCGCGCGCCGGCCTTCAGCGGCGTGCCGCGCAGGAAGTCGATCGACTTCATCCGTGCCTTGCCTTCGCGCTGCAGCTCGAGGACACGGATGGCGCCCTCCCCGCAGGCGATCGCGAGGTTGTCATCGAGCACGGTGCCCGGCGTGCCCGAGCCGCTCGCGAGCTCGCAGCGGAGAATCTTGATGCGCACCGATTCGCCGTCGTGTGGCAATTCGGCCCAAGCGCCTGGGAATGGCGACAGTCCGTGGATGTGCCGCAGCACGTCGTGCGCAGCTCTGTTCCAGTCGATCCGCGCCTCGGCTTTCTCGATCTTGGCGGCGTAGGTGACGCCGTCCTCACTCTGCCCGGTCAGTTGCAGCCCGCCGCGTTCCAGCGCGGCCATTGCCCGCACCATCAGGTCGGCGCCGAGCGGCGCCAGCGCATCGTGCAGATCGGCCGCCGTCATCCGGTCGGTGATCGGAAGCCGCTCGGCCATCGCGATATCGCCGGTGTCGAGACCGACATCCATCTTCATCACCATCACGCCGGTCCCGGCGTCGCCCGCCATGATGGCGCGGTTGATCGGCGCGGCGCCGCGCCAGCGCGGCAGAAGCGAAGCGTGCAGGTTGTAGCAACCAAGCCTCGGCGCATCGAGGATCGCCTGCGGCAGGATCATGCCATAGGCAACCACGACCGCCGCATCGGCCTGATGCGCGCGGAATTCTTCCAGCGCTTCCGCCGTCTTCAACGTCTTCGGCGTCAACACGGGAATGCTGTTTCGCCGTGCCTTCTGCTCGACCGGCGTCGGTTGCAGTTGCAGGCCGCGCCGCCCGCCCGGCTTCGGCGCGCGGGTATAGACGGCGGCGATCTCGTGGCCGTGCGCGACCAGTTCGAGCAGCGTCGGCACGGCGAAATCGGGCGTACCCATGAAGATCAGGCGGAGCGGCATGGGGCGGGTTACCTCGGCTGAAAGGTAGAGTACTCGTCATGACCGCGCTTGTCCCGGCCATCCACGACCTTCGCGCCCGCGGCAGCAAAGAACGTGGATGCCCGGGTCGAGCCCGGGCATGACGGCGAAAATAGCGCCGGCTTTACTCCGCCACGCGCTTGGCGGCCTTGGCGAACTTCTTCAGCACGCGGTCGCGTTTCAGCTTCGACAGATAGTCCACGAACAGGATGCCGTTCAAATGGTCGATCTCGTGCTGGATGCAGGTGGCGTAGAGGCCCTCGGCATCCTCTTCATGCACCTTGCCGTCGATGTCGGTGAAGCGCACGCGCACCCGCGCCGGCCGCTCGACCTCCTCGTAATATTCGGGGATCGACAGACAGCCCTCTTCGTAGACCGACTTCTCCTCGGACGCCGAGATGATCTCCGGGTTGATGAAGACGCGCGGCTTCGGCGTGGTCTCGCCGTTCTCGTCCTTTTTCGCGAGATCCATGGTGACCAGCCGCAGCGGCTGCGCGACCTGGATCGCGGCCAGCCCGATGCCGGGCGCCTCGTACATGGTCTCGAACATGTCGTCGACCAGCTTGCGGATCTCCGGCGTGATCTTTTCCACGCGTTGGGAGACGAGCCGCAACTGCCTGTCCGGCAGGATGATGATTTCTCTTAGGGCCATGGCGGGCGATTTAAGCGCTTGATATGCCGGGGTCAATGCGATCCGGAACCGGTTAAGATCGCCTTAACCATGATTCTTCAGCCATTCTTAACCATGAAACTTCACGGCTTGTTAACCATAAATGTTCCACTTTCGTTCGCGCCCGCCAGCGAATCGGCTATAGCGCTTCTATGAACGAGATTCTCTTCATGGTCGGCGACTGGCCGGTCCGCGTCACTGATGCGCTGGTTGCGTTCGGCGTGCTCGCGCTCGTCCTGCTGCTGACGATCGCCATAGTGATCGCGCGGTCCTCCCGGCGCGGCGCAGAACTAGCTGTCGCGCAGACCATCCGTGCCGACGAACTGGAAGAGCGGCTGACCGAGGTGCTGCGCGCCCAGAGCGAGGCGAGCGGCCGGGTCGATGCGATGACGCAGGCGCTCGCCGGCCGGCAGGCCGAGATGGCGCGCACCGTCAACGAGCGCCTGGATTCGGTCACCCATCGCGTCGGCCAGTCCATGGAACAGACCACGCGCCACACCATGGACAGCCTGCGCCATCTGCATGAGCGGCTCGGCATCATCGACAACGCGCACAAGAACCTCACCGACCTGACGACGCAGGTGACGACGCTGCGCGACGTGCTCGCCAACAAGCAGTCGCGCGGTGCCTTCGGCCAGGCGCGGATGGAAGCGATCGTCCAGGACGGACTGCCGAAGGATTCCTACGAATTCCAGTTCACCCTCTCGAGCGGCAAGCGGCCGGACTGCGTGGTGTTCCTGCCCGACCAGCGCCCGCTCTGCATCGACGCGAAATTCCCGCTGGAGGCGATGACCGCCCTGCACGATGCGCGCAGCGACGAGGAACGCAAGATTGCCAGCCAGCGCCTGCGCAACGACGTGATGAAGCACGTCAGCGACATCGCGGAGAAATACCTGATCGCCGGCGAGACCCAGGATACCGCGCTGATGTTCGTGCCGTCCGAGTCGGTCTATGCCGAGATCCATGACGGTTTCGACGATGTGATCCAGAAGGCCTACCGCGCCCGCGTGGTGCTGGTGTCGCCCTCGCTGTTGATGCTCGCGATCCAGGTAATGCAGCAGATCATGAAGGACGCGCGGATGCGCGATGCCGCCGACCAGATCCGCACCGAGGTGATCAAGCTCGGCGACGATCTGTCGCGGCTGCGCGACCGCGTGCTCAAGCTGCAGAACCATTTCTCGCAGGTGAACGAGGACGTGCGCCAGATCCTGGTTTCCGCCGACAAGATCGAGAAGCGCGCCGGCCGCATCGAGGAGCTCGATTTCAGCAAGTCGGATGCCCCGGTGGAACTGCCGCGGATTGTGCCGAGCGGCCGGCCCGAATTGTTCCCCGCCCCGCCCAAGCTGCAGGCGGGCGAGTAGGACAGGGGCAGATTTTCCCGTCGAATCTGCTAACAGGGCTGCATGACCGCGCCTGAAGCGACAGCCGCCGCGACCGAGAAAGCCGAGCCTGCCGCCACCTCCTGGCGCGACAGCCTTGCCGTCTATCTGCAGCCGCGCGTCCTGATCGTGCTGGTGCTGGGCTTCTCGTCAGGCCTGCCGCTGGCGCTGTCCGGGTCGACGCTGCAGGTGTGGATGCGCGAGGTCGGCGTCGATCTCGGCACCATCGGCCTGCTCGCGCTGGTCGGCACGCCCTACACATTGAAATTCCTCTGGGCGCCGCTGGTCGATGCGCTGCATGTGCCGTTCTTCACCCGACATTTCGGACGGCGCCGCGGCTGGCTATTGTTCTCGCAACTGTTGCTGATCACCACCATCCTGCTGCTCGCGATCGCCGATCCCGCACATTCACCCTGGTTCGCCGCCTTTGCCGCGCTGCTGGTCGCCACCACCTCCTCGACACAGGACATCGTCGTCGATGCCTTCCGCGTCGAGAGCCTGCCCGAGAGCGAGCAGGCCGCCGGCATGGCGTCCTATGTCGCCGCCTATCGCATCGGCATGCTGGTCTCGACCGCGGGCGCGCTGTTCATCGTCAGCGGCTTTGAGGGCGAGGGCCTGGTGCGCTCGTCGGCATGGATGTGGGGTTATGTGGTGATGGCCGCCCTCGTCGTGATCGGCATGATCACCGCGCTGGTTGCAACCGAACCAGCGCAGTCGAAGGACGCCGAAGCGGCCACGGCCGCGGAAACAGCGTTCTCGCGCGTGATCCGCGCGGCGGTCGGCGCCTTCTCCGAGTTCCTGAGCCGGCGCGATGCCATTGCGGCGCTTGCCTTCGTGGTACTGTTCAAGTTCACCGATGCGTTCTCGGGCACGATGACGGCGCCGTTCGTGATCGATATCGGCTTCAGCAAGGTCGACTACGCCGCGATCGTCAAAGGCGTGGGATTGGCCGCGACCCTGATCGGCGGCTTTGCCGGCGGCTTCGTGGCGCGACGCTATTCGCTGGCAACCAGCCTGTGGATCGGCGGCATCGTGCAGGCGCTCGCCAACCTCTCCTTCTCCTGGCTCGCGCTGGTCGGCGTCAACCAGTGGGCGCTGGCGCTCGCAATCACCTGCGAAAACTTCACCAGCGCGATCGGCACCGTGATCTTCGTCGCCTATCTCTCGGCGCTGTGCCGCAATCCCCTGCACACGGCGACGCAATATGCACTGCTGACCGCGCTTGCAGCGGTGGGCCGCACCTATCTCTCGTCAGGCGCTGGTTTCGTAGCCAAGGCAACCGGCTGGCCCTTGTTCTTCGCGATCTGCGTGCTGGTCGCGATCCCCAGCCTGATCCTGCTCGCCTGGCTGCAGCGCCGCGGGCATTTCGATGAGCTCGGACCGGTGAAGGTTTAGAACGTAGCCCGGATGGAGCGCAGCGAAATCCGGGACAGTCGAGTGAACTGCACCCCTGTAGTGAGACAGGATAATCAGGGACAGGAGCCCGGCGCTTGAGGCGGCAGGGCGGGTTGATGGGTTAGGGCCAGGTTGCGGGGCTGCTGCGCAGCAGCCCCGCAACCTGGTAAATTTGCTTCGAACTCGGCTGGCGGCTGGTAAGCCAGAGCCGAGTGCAGCCGTTGACGATTGTACACCTCTTCGATGAAGGCGCCGATCGCATTTCTGGCATGCGGCGCATC
>NZ_JBVAPG010000270.1:0-6610 GCF_055413685.1 Bradyrhizobium sp. LeoA1Lang
ACATCTTCGCCTTCATCGAAGGCTTCTACAATCGAACGAGGCTCCATTCCGCCATCGGATATGTCGCGCCGATCGAGATGGAGCTAAAAGCTGCTTAAACCCGTCCACTTTTTCGGGGGAAGATCAGTGTCCCGGTGATGGCGCCGGACGCAGCGTTGAGCGTCAAGCCATCCGGGAGCAATCCCGAGGTGATCGCGAAGGTGTACGGGCCGGTACCACCCGAGGCACTGAGAGCTAGACTGTAAGCATATCCCACAGTTCCCACAGTTAACGTGCCGGCAGCAGGCGAGAGCGTGAGCGGGGCCGAAGCTGGGCCGCTGCACGTTGCACGGACGTCAATTATAGCGGGCCCCACACTGACGCCCGTGTACAAATTGAACGTCTGACTCCCTGAGGAGTTGATAGCCAAACTTCCCGTAGTCGATGGCGTATTTATTGAATCGCCTGTCGTAAGGTTCGCTAGAATTGTGTTGGTGTAGAGAGTTGAGTTGTTGACAAACGATATTGTTTCTCCCGCTTCGAACGTAGCTGGGCCGTATGTAATGCTTTGACTGCTTCCGCTCAGCGCGCCGCCTGCAACAGCGCTACATCCCGCCGACAGTGCATGAGCCTGCCCGCACATGGCGAAAACCGTAAGAATGAGCGCGACGAATAATGCGCGCGCGCCAACCCCAGCGCGCCTTGCCCGCAACGCGTCATCGTCGCGCAATTCCGCCGGATACTTCGCGCCCACTCTTTGCCCCCGAGTCCCGCGCCTGAGCTGCCTCTCGCGCGCAATGTGCAAGCCCGAGCCGCATTGGGGGAAAATAGCGGAAGCCCCAGGAAAACCTTAGAAACCAATCGTAACGTTGGTAGCGCAACGAAACGGAACGCAAGAAAACCGTGGCGAATTCACAACACTCGCGACGGAGTAGATTCACACCGACGCAATGGTCAGGTGGCATCGGGCTCGAGATACACTTGAACTTTGCTCAGGCCTCGCGAGCGGGCAAAGTGATTCGTACCGTGGTGCCTTCGCATTCTCGGCTTTGTACGGTGGCTGAACCGCCATGCGCAGTTGCAATCTTGGCAACGAGGAAGAGGCCAAGCCCTGAACCGTCAGTCCCCTTCGCATTCGAGCCGCGCACGGAATTCTCGAACACATGAGGGAGATCACGCTCCGGAATACCTATGCCATGATCGGTTACGGTTATCGCGATGCCATCCGTCGTCTTATCGAGCGATAACGCGATCGGGGAGGCACCCTTCAGGGCGGCATATTTGACGGCATTCTCCAACACGTTGAGGATTGCGAGTTCGAGCATATCCGTATCAGCAGCGAGTTTGATATCGGCGGCATCGGGCGCAATATGAAGGTCGATCTCCGGACCTGTCAGCAGGTCGCGGCTGCGTTGATGTGCGGCGACGACAATGGACCTGGCAGTTGCCGGCGCGAGGCGAGCTCGAAAGGCAGGCCCCTGCAGGCGGCTGCGTGCGAGATTGGTCTCAAGAACTTCCACCAATTGCGCTACCGAGCGTCGTATGCGCATGATGCGGTCATGGTTCGCCTTATCACTCTTTGCCAGTGAAAGGCCGAGGCTGTCGACGCTGGAGCGGATCGCCGCGAGAGATGCGCGATACTGGTGTGATACGACTTCCAGAAAGCGGACCTGCCGGAATTGCGACTGCATTTCAGCTTGCAGGGCTTCCTCCGCGACGCGCCTCTCGGCCGCTTGCGCGAGTGAGAGGGCTTCGGCCTTTCGTAGCCACACCGCCAGCGAGCCAGTGAGCAGAATCGTCATAATCAGACCCGAAACGCCGTAGGCGTGATAACTCCATTCCGGCATCAGGTCGAAGCCCAATCGGTCTCGAAGGGTGATGAGAAGGCCTAGGGCGATGGCCGTGAATGCGGCAGCTCGAAGTCGACTGACCGCCCCGTCTTCGTTCAGGTACCACAAGCCTAAAAGGAAGTTGACGATTCCGGCCAGCATGCTCACCGACGAGCCGATAGGACCGAAGACGAGGTTGCGTCCCGCGAACGCGAATCCGATGCCCACTATCCCTATGGCGGCGTAGGCGAGGTAAAGCCCGTGAAGCCAGATCGATTTTCTTCGCAGATCAAGCAGGCTCGAACAGGCGAGAGCGCTAAATGCCAACCCCATCCAGGCGTTGAAGCCTAGAAAGAGATCGTTGGCCCACCCGGTGCCACGGAACAATAACACATGACTGAGCCCGAGATTGCCCGCGTAGACCAACATCACACCAAGTGTGCTGAGGGCCACGAGCAGATACTGCCTTTTGCGGTCGAAGCAAAAGAACACGAGGTGAATGACGAACAACACGCTCATGCCACCGAACCAGGCGCCATAGATTCCGCCGACGAGGGCGGCCGACCGCGTATGGCCCTGGACTGTTTCGAGTCTCAGATTCAGCTGGGTGGACGAGTTGGTATTCAGCAGGCGGATATAGACAATGGTCTTTTCGCCCGCGGCGAACTCGAGCCGTACCGCATTGTCCAGCCCGGAAAAGCTATCGTGCGGGAGTGGCCGATGATCGCCCGCCTCATGGAGGGTAAAGTCGTTCTTGGAGGATCCAGTACCTGGCTTGGCGACGTAGATGTCGATCGTGTCAATAAAGTTCGGTGTGAGGGATAGAATGCCTTCGGCATTGACCGGGGCGGGTAAGGTCAGTCGGAGCCATGCGGCATGACCGATGTAGCCAAAGTTGATGTTCTGGCCGGAAACGGGACGGAATTCCGTTTGGCGGGCCGGCGTCAGGACGTCCTGCAGCGTCAGAGTCGATGAAGGATCAGTCAGCACGGCCACGTTCCCCCCGATAGCTGGAAGGTGGGAAGCAGCTTCCGCGCTGACGGAGAGAATGCAAAATGTCAGCACTGACAGCCACAGCGAGAGGCAATGGCGCGTGCCACGCCGAACGGGAGCCGTCCACCGCTCTCGTGCAGCGTTCGTCAAAATTGTTATTGTTTTGGCTGGGGCAAATAGCAATAGCACTGCTGCTAACATCGTAGAATCTTCTTCACCACTCCTGGTCTAGTTCTTTATGATGACTGAGAATTCATTCATACGGGAATCCGAGAGGCCGATCGTCTCCCGGAACGTCAGCATCCTGCTTGTGGAAGACCACAGCGAGTTTCGCCAGAGTATCGCGGATTATCTGCGCCTTCGCGGTATGCGGGTGACCGAGGCGGCTTCCGGCATCGAATTTTACAGAGCGCTGCGTCAAGCGCGCTTTGACGTCGCCGTGCTTGACATCAACTTGCCGGACACAAGTGGATTTGATCTCGCGGCCGAACTTTCGGCCCGTGAGGACATGGGCATCATTATGCTGACCGCGCGCAAGGAACGAGAGGATCGCTTGCGCGGATATGGCGATGGCGCGCATCTCTACTTCACCAAGCCCGTCGATAGTGAGGAATTGGCGCTGGCCATCGAGAATCTCGCACGACGCGGCAGACAGCAGGTTAATCGTGCCGTTGGGAATTCCAGCAGCACGTTACGTCTCGATCGAGCCCGCCAGACGCTCCATGACCCAGCGGGACGATTTGTCAGGCTATCCGGCCGAGAGCTGGTGTTGCTTGACTACTTGGCAACCCGCCCGAATATCACGGTATCGCGCGAAGAGATCGCCGGACTCTTTGGAGATATTGAGCCAGACCCAGAAAGCCGTGCCCTGGACGCCGCCCTCACTCGCCTCCGCGCCAAGCTCAAGGCCGAGGATATTGAGTTGCCATTGCGGGTCATTAAAGGTGTTGGCTTGCGCCTGATGGCGAACATTAAAGTCGAATGAACATCGACCGGTTTCCCTGCGTGAACTTAGTTACCTTGACCGGTCGCCCGTTCGGTTACGCGTCGAGCTGCCTCAGCCACGCGCCGATATCGGTCGCTGCAACATTGGCCTGGTTGAGCAATTTGCCCATGGTGAAGAAGCCATGGAACTGGCCGGGAAAGTGCTTGTAGGTCACGGGCACTCCGGCTGCCTTAAGGCGTTCGGCATATTCGTCGCCTTCATCGCGCAACGGATCGGCGCCGGCGGTCAGCACATAGGCCGGCGGCACGCCGATCAGGGTCGTCGCCCGCGCCGGCGAAGCGCGCCAATCATGCGCGTCGGCAGCGCTGCTGAGATAGTGATCGCGAAACCAGCGGATGACGGAGTGCGTGAGGAGGATGCTGGTCTCCGGCTCGCTGTGCGAGGGATGCGTCATCCCGAAATCGACCGCCGGATAGATCAGCACTTGTCCCGCGATCGCAGGACCGTTGCCGTCGCGCGCGGCGATCGACACGACCGCGGCGAGATTGCCGCCGGCGCTGTCACCGCCGACGCAAAGGCGCGCCGCGTCGATGCCGAGCTGCCTCGCGTATGCCGCCACCCATTTCGTTGCGGCGACGGCATCGTCGACGGCCGCAGGGAATTTGTGCTCGGGCGCGAGACGATAGTCGACCGAGATCACGATCAGCTCGCCTTCGTCGGCAAGCTTCCGGCAGACCACATCATGGGTGTCGAGATCGCCGATCACCCAGCCACCGCCGTGGAAGAACACCAGCGCCGCCGACAGCCCGTCGTTCTGGCGCAGCTTCTTGGGCCTGTAGACCCGCGCCGGGATCGTGCCGTGGGGCGCGGGGATCGACAGCGGTTCGACCTGTGCCAGTTCCGGCGGCTCGGGATTGCTGACAAAGCGGGCCTGCGAATAATACGCACGCGCTTCGGGGGCGGTCAGCGTTTCGTAAGCGGGCCGGCCGGCCTCCTGAAAGGCCTTGAAGACGGCGGCGGCATCGGGATCGAGAACGATAGGCATATTGGATGGGCTTCCTCTGGATCATCCGCTTTCCGGATTTTTTGCTGTTTTCCGCGTGGCGGTCCGCAGACCCCGGCGAGAGCCGGAACTATTTCATGGGGCAGGGAGCCTGACCAGTGGCGGAAGCCCGCCCTTTCCCCGCCGTATTCGGCGTGTTAACCGGTGATCCTGCGAGCGGCATGTAGCCAATAATTGATTAGTATGTTCAAAGCCCGATTCGTTCCTTGAAGCCGCGCGAGATGCTCCGAACCGTTGCCCTGACTGGCTTTGCGGCCGTGATCGCCGCCTCAACCTTCCCGCTTGCGCCGCCCGCGCGCGCGCAGATCGGTACTATTTTCTCCGATCCCGCCCCGCGCCCGCCTGGCGCGATTCCGCGTGGCGGCCAGCAAGCGGCTCCCGAGGACGAGGAGGAAGTGCCGGAATTGCCGCGCGGCCGATTGTTGCCGACGCCGAACCGGCCGCCGCCGGGGCAGGGGGTGCCGCCACCGGGCAGCTTCCAGTCACAGCCTCTGGCGCCACCGCCGGGCACCCAGGGGCCTCCTCCGAATGCGCCGCCCGCGGTCGCGGTGCAGCCGCCGTCGCCCGGGGCTCCTCCTAATGTCGCCAATGCGCCGCCCGGCGCCAATCCGTTGCCGGGATTACCGCCCGGACAGCGCCAGCCCAAGAGCGTGCCGCAGACGCCGGCCACGCTCCAGCCCGGCGACGAGGTGGTGAGCGAGCCGCCGTCGACCAAGATCGCGAACAAGAAGGCGACCTTCTCCGGGCTCGACAAGATCACCGGGCGCATCATCAATTTCGAGGAGGATATCGGCGAGACCGTGCAGTTCGGCGCGCTCCGCGTGAAGACGGACGCCTGCTACACGCGGCCCTCGACGGAAGCCGCCAACACCGATGCCTTTGTCGAGGTCGACGAGATCACGCTACAGGGCGAGGTGAAGCGGATTTTTTCGGGCTGGATGTTTGCAGCGAGTCCGGGCCTGCACGGTGTCGAGCATCCGATCTATGACATCTGGCTGACCGACTGCAAAGGGCCGGAGCAGACCATCGTCAACGCGGCGCCCGATCTGCCGAAACAGCCGGCCCCACCGCCGGCACAGAAGAGACCGCCGGCGCAGAAGCAGGCTACCCCGCGTCCGCCGCCGCAGCAGCAGCCGCAATACCAGCAGCCGCCGGCGCAGCCCCAACCGCCGCCACCTCCACCGCAGCAGCGGCCCGGCGGGCTCTTCAGCATATTCGGGAACTGAGAACCTCAAACGTTGGTCAGGCGGCTGTCAGCGCTTGTTAGCGGGGAGGCCAGCTCCCCGCGCAACGCTGATCATAAGATCCACAATGCTGCCGAAAGGACTAAGTCCCGACCGACTTGGCAGGGTTCGTTTGGCAGGGTTTCGAATGGCGGCGCGAACCCTTGTCCCACGCAATCTTGGCTGCACCGTCTGGAGGCCTACTGCTGACGGCACACCTCAGCGGAGATTTGATCTCCGACCTTTATGAGGCCCTGCAGGACAGCTCCTGCTGTTGTGCCAAGTCCGGGAATAAATGCGACGATGCCCGCCACGAATCCCAGAACGGGCTTGGCTTGGGGCCAAATTGAACAAAAATCACCACCAACTGCCTCAGCCGTTGCGCCACCGGCTGCCTGGGCCGCGGCGGCGCGCACGTGCTCCGTAATTTCCTGCGCTAACTGCGTTGCGTCGTGAGCGTCACGAGAGGATCGCCGTGCCCGGCCTTGACTTGCGCGGAATGCTTTGGATTGCCCGATCGGGGTGATTGACGCTGCCGCTGGGCGATGATTGGGTGCTCCCCTCTGAAGGGACCTCT
>NZ_JBVAPG010000271.1:0-6516 GCF_055413685.1 Bradyrhizobium sp. LeoA1Lang
CGGATCGCCTGGCCGACCAGCAGGTCGCCCGGCTGGTCAAACGCGCGGCGCTGGCCGCCGGGGTGCGCGCCGATCTGCCGGAAGGCGAACGCGAGGAAAAGTTCGCCGGCCATTCGCTGCGCGCCGGCCTCGCCTCCTCGGCCGAAGTCGACGAGCGCTACGTCCAGAAGCAGCTCGGGCACGCCAGCGCCGAGCAGACCCGCCGTTATCAGCGCCGGCGCGACCGGTTCCGGGTGAATCTCACCAAGGCTGCGGGCCTTTGACGCCGCTCCCCTGCCGGCGCCTTAGAAATTCCACGGCGAAATCAATTCGAGCCCTGTGGACGCAAAATCATTGAGGTTCCGCGTGGCCAATCGACCGCCGTTGACGCGGGCGATGGCTGCAATCATCCCGTCGGGCGCCGACATCGGTTGGCCACGCCGTGTCGCCTCCCCCATGATGTCGCCATACGCCAGCGCGGCCTCTTCCGTCAGGCCGAAGATCCGATCGGCGAATCGTTGGCGCCAATCCAACAAGCCGCGTTCCAGGCGCTCGGCGCGTTGATCGGGCCTGATTTTCTGAATGCCGAACGCGATCTCGGCGATTGTGACCGTGGGAAGCGCAAGCTCCGCATCGTGACGGACCAGCCAGGCGATTACGGCGTCGTCGGGCGCCTTCCTCAAGGTCTCCGAGATCACATTGGTGTCGAGAAAGATCAAAGTTCGGGTCCGGTGTGGGGCCGGCGGCCCTCGCGGATGATTGCCTCGAGGTCGATATCCGCACCGCCATTGGCCCCAAGGCGGGCGTAAAACGCCGCCGGCGGTTCGCGCCCGGCCGCGCGCTCCTCATAGGCTTCCAGCGCGCGTTCGACCACGTCCGCGATCGAGCGATTCTCCCGACGCGCAAGCCGATGGGCTAGATCTCGTGCCTTGGCACTGCGGACTGAAAGTTGCGGTTCGGCCATCTACGACTCCTCCCCTAAGCATATAGGGGGAACGGTTAGCCATCAAGATGGCAGCTGCTGGCTAGCCAGCTTTCACTCGATTTTGGGCCATTCATCGAACGGAAATCCGCCAAGCCCCGTGCCGCTTACGAATTCAGCGCCTGTCGAGGTGCCGGCTCAGCCGCAGCGCGCACCTTGCTCATCACCTCGCCCATCGCCATTCGGAGCTCGTCCTGGGCGTCGTTCAGTCCGACATGGCCTGTGTAAGCCGCGAGTGCCGCGAATTTCAGTGCGGCTAACATGGCAGCTTCGCTGCCCAGCTCCCGTGAGACCTGCTTCGCCGGATGTTTCTCCAGCACAAAAAGTGCCGACTGGGTGATCGTTTGCCCGATCTCGTCGATCAGATCGTCGAACGCAGCAAGCTCAAGATCATCCTCCGAGCGGCTCGGCCGCGGCACAGGCGGGGTGTTTCGGACGGCAAGCGTCACTTCGCCGACCACCTCGTCCACCAAGTCAACGATCTCGCCGGCGCGCGCATCGAGTTCGTCCCATGGGATGCACCGTGTCCCAAGGCCTTCCTGGGCGCGGTGTTCCGCCGGGGTCCGTGCCGCGATGCGGGCGTTGATCGTGAGACCTGAGCGATCATCGCCAAAGATCGTCATGATCCGCACCCGAGCCGGGCGGTCGCTGAGGCCGCGCAGCTCCTCGGCCCGTTCCAGGGCCGCTGCGATCGCGCCGCCGACAGATGTCGTGTCTCCGGTCAAATCACCCTCTCCCATCCCTTGTTGGCCCGAAAAACCGTAGCCGAGTCGGCTTCAACGACGGAGTCATTCCTGGCGCCGATCCGGGTCATTTCGGCCGCTTGGCCAGCGAGGCACGCAATTCGGCACTGGCCTGGAAGGCGCCGGCTTGCGTGGGTTTCCCGGGTTTGAGGCTGGCGGGACCGCTGCCCGTCGGCGGTGGGGTTGGCTTCGACCCGTCGAGCTTGGCGCGCAGCAAGGCCATGATCATCGGCCAGACCGAGAATTTCCCGGCCTTGGCGCGGTCGGTCAGGCTGCGCAGATAGCCGCCGGCGCTGCTGATCTGGTCCGCTTTCTGGTGGATCGCGGCGAGCGTGATTGCGGCCTGCTGCTCACCCAGGACCTCCCGCGCGTCGTGCCACGCGCTGGGGCTGATCCCCAGCATCGGCCGGGCAAGCTCCGCCGCGGCCACCAAATCCTTCCAGTGCCGGATTTCGCCGCCTTTGATCAGCCAGCGCATGTTGGGACAGGCATCCAGCACAATTCCCAGCGGGAGCTCGCGCTTCGGCAAGCTCCGCAGGTTGTGGTTAGCCGCGGCGTTGCCGCCCGCTTCATCTTCCTTCGCCAGGCCTCTTTCAGATTCAGATGGAAGATCTGGGTTTGAATTCTGTATGTGGCGACCAGAATGGGACTCATTGGCGTCCGGATTCTGTGTTTTGGCAAATGTTTCCAACAGCTCACGGATCTCGCGCCAGAGCGTTTCCATCTCGCCGCCAATGCTCTCCAGGAGCTGCCGCGGTGCAGTCCGAGGAATCCGCCCGGCGATCTCCTGGTAAGCCTGCTGAAACCGCTTCCAATTTCCGGGCACGCCCTCCTCAAGCCCGGCCTCGATCATCTTGACGATGTCGCGGCGCAGAATGGTGAGGCGCTCTTTGGCTACGCGGAACGCCTTCTTCTCGGCCTGGACGGCTTCCGCGAGCGTCTTGTACTCCTCGGCGCGGGCCACGATCGGCGCCAGGTCAAAGCCATAGGCCTGCTCGATTTCTCCGCCATGTCCTTTGCGCGCAAAGCGCTTGCCGTTCGGGCTGTCCCTTCGAATGATCAGACCGCAGTCGACCAAGACGGCGAGATGCCGGCGCAGCGTCGTCGGCGGCATCCCGTTGGCCCGTGCCATCAACTGCTCGTTGGAAGGCCAGACGATCAACTCGCTGTCGGCCTCGAGCGCGGTCTCGGGATGGAATGACAACAGCGCGTGCAGAATCGTCAGCGCACGGTCGGTGGCGCCGAGAACCTGGCGCGCCTCCTTGATGTGCTGAAAGACGTGCCATTTGTGAACAATGGCCGTCTCTGGCTTTGCCTTCGCGGCCAGCTGGCTTGAAATCATGCCAAGCGTCATCGGCCGCCGCCCAAAGGGCGTCGTTGATATGGATTGCGTCATGGTTGTGTCTTTCAGCTTTTAGGCAAAGCGAAAGCGCTCACCAAAACGGTGTCCAACGCCTCGAAGAGGCTCTTGACTGTGATTCGCGGAAGTGAGATTCTCGTTGCCGCCAAACATACGAGAGAGGCTTCCGGGACACTGTTTCGGGGGCCTTTCTTTTTACCGCATGCTACCTCTGTGTTTGTTGCGCCATCGTCCGGCTTCGGCCGAGGCCTCCGCCCTTCCCGCCGCCCAACCAAACCTTGTCATCTGACAAGGTTTGACCGCGCGCCGAAAATCACTCAGTGTCCTCCCGGTCAAAAAATCTTTCCACCAGACCCGGCAGCTCTTCCTCGAGGAAGGCGCCGAACTCAGACGCGTGCTTGTCGGAGACGGTAAGTTTGATATCGCCCTTTGAGAAAGTCGCTTTGCCCAAGACCCTTCCTGCCGGGCTACGCAGCTCGAACTCATTATGAGATCGCGCCGGCGGCTGCCTTACGGCTGCAAAGACGAGCTTGAATCGATCGTCGGAGGGCAGCGTCGAAACCTTGTCAGCTGACAAGGTTTTGCGCACCCGATCCAACGCAGGCGGGTCTTCTCCAATCGCAGTCGCGAGCGCGACCCAGCGGGGCCGGCCCGCCTTCGGCGCCCGGCCTATCGCCTCGATCACCTCGACCGGGACGGCTCGGCAGACCGCCCGGAGGCGAGCAAGCTCCGGGTCGTCGATCGAAAGAGCGGCTCGGATGTCGCGGGGCTTGATCCCGGCCTGATCCATTCGCCACGTGAAAAGCGCGCGCTCGATCCAGCTCAGATCCTGACGTGCCGCGTTCTCGATACCCTGAGCGACGACAAGTTCGCTGTCCGACAGCGCGACAACCGTGGCTTTGACTTTGATGCCGAGATCCAAGGCCGCCCGCCAGCGCCGATGGCCATAAACGACTTGGTACCGGCCATTGGCGATCGGATGCCGCCGGACTTGGATCGGCACCTTCTGGCCTTCTTCGGCGATGAGTTTCTTGAGCGCTTCGAACTCGACCTGGCTGTCATCGGGCAGCCGGTCTGGGAAAGGCGATGGATCGATAGAGGAGGGATCGAGCTCCGAGCCGCCACCGGCGTCGACCAGCGCTTGGAGCCGGTCACGCTCTCCTCGCAACTCCGCCAGCGAACGCTGTGTTGCTCCGATCACCCCGGCTCCAACACGGGCCGGAGGTTGGATCGGCGTATCCGCGCTCGGGGAAGGAGAGGGGCTGGACGGCGCCATCTCGGGCTCGGAGAACGAGCCGAAATTGGCGAGGATCGATCGACCTGAAGGACGTTTATTGGTCATGCGCGCCCCCAAGCCCGAGCGATCAGTGCGAGGATCTGATCATTAACCGCATCAATGGATTCTCGTGCGCGCTTGGTGGTCGCGGCCGAGATGTTGCCCGGTTCCAGCTCATAGAGCGTGCGCTTCGCCAAACCAGCGGTCTCGATGGCTGAGCTTGCGATCGCGGTTGCTGTCAGCACGTCTTCCGTGAACAGGTGCCGAAGCATGGTCACGACCCGGACTTGAGATTGGTCGAAAGGATCGTGCCGGGTCACGACATAGCGAAGGAAGTCCTGCTTCATCGTCGCGCCGGCTTCGCGGATGACCGATATGAGATCGCCCATCATCAGCAAGAACTGGCTCATCGACATGACATCGAGCATTGCAGGGTGGACTGTCACGAGGAGCCCGGTCGCCGCATAGATGGCACCCAACGTCAGGAAGCCGAGCGAAGGTGGCGTGTCGAGGATGATGACATCGTAGGCGTCTTCGACGTCCGTCAATGCGAGGCGCAATCGTTCGAAAAAGATGCTCTCGGAGTCCGCCTGCCGCTTCGACAAATACCGCGGCGTCTCGTGCTCGTACTCCATTACCTCGATATTTCCGGGAATGAGGTCGATACCAGTGAAATAGGTCGGCCGGATGATGTCAGCGATGGGTCGACGCTCGTCGTCGTAGCGCAGGGCCGCATAGATGGTCTCGTTCTGCTGGACATCGATCTCCGGCTGCGCACCGAACATGGCCGACAACGACGCTTGGGGATCGAGGTCGATCGCAAGGACGCGATAGCCCTGGAGAGCCAGATAGTGGGCAAGGTGCGCGCTGGTTGTCGTCTTGGCACTGCCACCCTTGAAATTCGCGACCGCCAGAACCTGCAGATGCTCGCCTGGCCGACGATGAGGCAAGAACCTCAAGGCATCTGCCGGACGCTGAGCGGCAAACAGCTCGCGAAGCTCATTAATCTGCGCGAGCGTATATGCGCGATGGTTGTTCTCCAGCCGGGCGGGAAGGGGGCCTTTCCCTTCGTTCGACATCAACTTGAGAGTCGATTCCGGAATCGAGGTCAGCTTCGAGACCTCATGGGTCATAAAATGCCGTAGACTTTTCTGAGCGTCCGGGGGATACATCTGCTGACGCCTGGCCTGCAGATGTTCAGAGAGCATTCCCGCGTGCCGGATAATCTTGTTGGCGGGATCTTCAATTTGAATATCGGTCCGGGCCTGCGCTTCCATTGCCGATTCATTCCTTCGCTGTCGGCCAGTAGGCGGTTTGTCGCCCTTTGCCCGCTAAAGCTAGGTCACGATTCTCGGCTTTCGTCCAGTCCTTTAAGGTTAACAGACACTTAACGGCGCCTTCTCGCAGCACAACGTAAGCCGCTGATTCGTACTAATTTGCTCAATGTTATCGCGGGCTTATCTTGCAGGCCCAAACGCCGCGATGACGTTTCGTCCCCCCGTTAATCTTACAGTCCAGGCGTATCCTTTTGCCGCCGGATTTCGATCGCCGACAGACCCAGAATCGACGCCCACGAAGCGACTCACGCAACTGGGAGCTCGCCGGCCCCCCGTTAATTCAACAGAGGGTCCGAGCCGCCGCACCATGCTGACTTACCTCCGTTCACGAGAACGCGACGGAGGATTCGGCGAATGCGGGCAATTGCGATTGATGCCAACGAACACGGCGGATTGGGGTCTCTGGTCGATGAGATGCATCAGTTGCGCGCCCGGGTGTTCGCCGGCCGGCTCGGTTGGCGGGTAAAGATTGAGAACGGCCGCGAGCGCGATGAATACGACGCGCTCGACCCGACCTACATCCTGGCCCTGACGGAGCGCGGCGACCTTGCCGGCTGCGCCCGTCTGCTCCTGAGCACGGGCCCAACCATGTTGTCGTGCACCTTCCCGCAAGTGCTCCCGGGGGGGCGGGCCACGGGGCAAATCCACCATGGTCGAGAGTTCGCGCTTTTGCGTCGACACGCGAGGCGAGAGGAGGTCAGGCCGGTTCCTGCGGTCCGACCTGCGCCGCGTTCAGCGCGTCGCTGCGTGAGCGATGGCGGGCGATTGCCATGACCGAACTTCCTTCGCATCCGCGGCTTGTCCGCAAACTCCAGGACGCGCTTGGCGACCAGATCTGC
>NZ_JBVAPG010000272.1:0-6473 GCF_055413685.1 Bradyrhizobium sp. LeoA1Lang
ACTTGGGGACAACGCTGCGCGTTGCCCCCAGGGTCCACAGCCCCAGCAACAGCAGACCTGAACGAAACGAGAATTGTGTTACCCATGTCGTCGGTTTGAAGTGTTACCCATGTCGCCGGTTGCTCACTGCTCAGCTACTTGCAGCGGACTCGCTTGGGTGAGGGGTTCTCTCCACGAACGCCGCCGCCCGTGGCGACAACCTCTCATCCGGCGCTTCGCGCCACCTTCTCCCACAAGGGGAGAAGGGAAGAATTTCTACACCGGCACTCTCACTGTCGCGCGGAGGCCGCCCATCGGGCTGTCGCCGAGCATGATGTCGCCGCCATGCGAACGGGCGATGTCGCGGGCGATGGCCAGTCCCAGGCCGGTGCCGCCCTCGTCCTGGTTGCGGGCGTCGTCGAGCCGCAAGAACGGCTTGAACACCTCCTCGCGCATGTCCGCCGGAATGCCCGGGCCGTCGTCATCGACGGTGATCGTGAGATAACGGTGGTCGCGGTGGCCGGTGATCGAGATCGCGTTGGCGTGCCGCGCCGCATTGGAGACGAGATTGCCGAGGCAGCGCTTGAACGAGGCCGGCTTCACGGTCACGACGGGCAGTCCGTGGAAGGCGACGGTCGCGGTGTGGCCGTGGCGCTCGGCGTCGTTGCGCAATTCCTCCAGCGCCATCGTCATGTCGGTGGGCTGTGCGACCTCGCCAGAGTCGCCGCGGGCGAAGGCGAGATAGTCCTCCAGCATCATCGACATCTCGTCGACGTCCTTGCGCATGGCGTCGATCTCGGGGCCTTCGCCGAGCAGCGCGAGCTCCAGCTTGAAGCGGGTCAGGATGGTGCGCAGATCGTGCGAGACGCCGGCGAGCATCGCGGTGCGCTGCTCGATCGTGCGCTCGATGCGCGCCTTCATCTCCAGGAAGGCGTGCGCCGCACGCCGCACCTCGCGCGCGCCGCGTGGCCGGAAATTCGGTGCCTCCCGGCCTTTGCCGAAGCTTTCGGCGGCGTCCGCCAAACGCAGGATCGGCTTGATCTGGTTGCGCAGGAACAGCACCGCGACAATCAAAAGGATCGTGGAGGTGCCGAGCATCCAGAAGATGAAGATCTCCGAATTCGATGCGTAGGCGGCGCTGCGCAGCGCGAAGATGCGCATGATCGCGTCGTCGAGCTGCACGCGGATCTCGACCAGGTTGGATCTGCCGACGGTGTCGATCCAGAACGGACGGCCGATCTGGCGGCCGAGCTGCACCGACAGCGACTGGTCGAGCAGCGAAAAGAACGGCTTTGGCCCGGGTGGCGGCATGTCGCCGGGAGGCAGGAAATCGACCACGAGCTGGAGCCGCTGCGCGATCCGGCGCACCTGCGCGCGGTCCTTGTCCTGCGGATAGGTCTTGTAGACGTCGATGAGAGCGGCGATGTCCTGCACCACAGCGGCGGAGAGGCGGCGCGTCACCGTGTTCCAGTGCCGTTCCATGAACACGAAGGCCACCACGGTCTGCAGCACCACCATCGGCACGATCATGATCAGCAGCGCGCGGGCATAGAGGCCGGTCGGCATCCAGCTCTTGAACGCGTTTCCCATCCGGCCATTGGCTCGGGAGACGCGCTGCGAGGCGTTGCGGATCAGGCTCAGGCCCGTGTCGATCGTGCTCATGGCGGATAAGGCTTAAGGCGAGGCCACCAGGCGATAGCCGATGCCGCGCACCGCCTGCAGGAACAAGGGATTGGCGGGATCGCGCTCGATCTTGCGCCGCAGGCGGTTGATCTGCACGTCGACGGCGCGCTCGTTGACGGTGCCGCCTCCGGTCAGCGCGCCGCGCGGCACGGTTTCGCCGGGGCTCGCGGCGAGGACGCGCAGCATGTCCCGCTCGCGGTCGGTCAGATGGATGATCTCCTCGCCCTGGCGCAATTCGCCGCGGTCGAGATGGAAGACGTAGGGGCCGAAGGCGATCTGCTCCAGCGTCTGCGCCGGCGGCGGCGCGGTGCGCTTGAGGATGTTGCCGATCCGCAGCACCAGTTCGCGCGGCTCGAACGGCTTTGCCACATAGTCATCGGCGCCGATCTGCAGACCCTCGATGCGGGCTTCCGCCTCGTGGCGCGCAGTGAGCATGATGATCGGCACCGACGAGGACGCGCGGATGAAGCGCGCGAGATCGAAGCCGTTCTCGCCGGGCATCATCACATCCAGGATCAGCAGGTCGAAATTGAGCCCCAGTAGTTTGGCGCGCGCGTCGCTGGCGCTCATGGCGGTCGTGACGCGATAGCCTTCGCCGCAGAGGAAGCGCGAGAGGAGATCGCGGATGCGGCGATCGTCATCGACCAGCAGCAGGTGCGGCGCGTCGTCGGCCGGTTTCATCGGCATTCGTGCCGTCGCCGCGGCAATGGTTGCTCCCTGCGTCACGTTCACTCCCTCGTCTTCTTGGCCGCGCCGCCGAAGATCGTCTCCAGCACCTTGTCGGGATCGTCGCGGTCGATCATCGCGCGCAGGAACGCCCGCACGGTCTCGACGCCGCCCGGATCGAGGCCGGCGACCGCGCGGTTGATGCGGTCGGTCTGCAATCCCGCCAGCTTGGCCACCAGCGCTTCGCCCTTGGCGGTGGCGTAAAGCAGCCGCTGCCGCCGGTCATTGCTGCCGGTCTTCTGCAGGATGTAGCCTTCATCGAGCAATTGCTTCAGCACGCGGCCGAGCGATTGCTTGGTGATGCGCAGGACGTCGAGAAGATCGGCGACCTTGAGCCCCGGATAGCGCGTGACGAAGTGCATCACCCGATGGTGGGCGCGGCCGAAGCCGAACGCCTCCAGCTCCTGATCGGCATCGCCGACGAAGTCGCGATAGGCGAAGAACAGGAGCTCGATGATGTCCCAGCGCAAATCGCCCGTCCGAGGCCCGGGAGCGGATACGTCCGTTCCCGGAGAATCGGGCTGCGCTGCTGCCGTTGAGAAATTTATGTCAGCCATATTGACGTATCTTGGGTTCAATGTTACAAAACTGCCAGTCACGACGAAATTTTAAATCGTTTCGTCCCTGGCAAAGTTTAGATCGGCCACGAGCAGACCAGTGATGGAGGCTTGGGCCGCAAATTGGGACTACCGTGCGATTGTCGAGCGGCATTTCGACAAAACATACTGGACTTCAGCATCCGGCAAAAGCATGTCCTTTCGGACATGACGGCGATGGAAACCGGCCGTAAGGCTGGCGGTGAAGTCCAGGCCGACAAAGCCAGTCAGGCCCGGAGAGACCGGCGCCAGCAATCGCGCGGATTCCGACAGCGGGAAGCAAGGGCGGAAAGCAAAGGATATGAGTTTGAAATTCGAAATCCAGCCTGCGGCGAATGCGACCTCGGACAAGGAGCGCGCGACAAGGCTCGTGGACCCGGGCTTCGGCCGGATTTTCACCGATCACATGGCTGTGGTCCGCTACAATCAGGCGAAGGGCTGGCATGGCGCGCGCGTCGAATCCCGCGCGAATTTCACGCTCGATCCGGCCACCGCCGTCATGCACTACGCGCAGGAAATTTTCGAAGGCCTCAAGGCCTACAAGCGCGACGATGGCGGCGTGAACCTGTTCCGTCCCGACGCCAATGCCCGCCGCTTCTGGAATTCGGCTGAGCGCATGGCCATGGCGCCGCTGCCCGAGCCCGTGTTCATCGAAGCGGTCGAGCAGCTCGTGCGCATCGACCGCGCCTGGATTCCGGGCGGCGAGGGCAGTCTCTACCTGCGGCCCTTCATGATCGCGAGCGAGGTCTTCCTCGGCGTGAAACCATCAGCGGAATACATCTTCGCCGTCATCGCCTCGCCGGTCGGCTCCTATTTCAAGGGCGGACCCGCGCCGGTGTCGATCTGGGTGTCGGAGAACTACACGCGCGCCGCGATCGGCGGCACCGGCGCCGTCAAGTGCGGCGGCAACTACGCCGCGAGCCTTCGGGCGCAAGCGGAGGCCATCGAACACGGCTGCGATCAGGTGGTTTTCCTCGATGCGGTCGAGCGCCGCTACATCGAGGAACTCGGCGGCATGAACGTCTTCTTCGTGTTTGCCGACGGTTCGCTGCTGACGCCGCCGCTCGGCACGATCCTGCCGGGCATCACGAGGGATTCGATCATCGCGCTCGCGAAGGATGCCGGCACGCCGGTGCGCGAGGAGGCCTACACGATCGACCAGTGGCGCGCTGATGCCGCCAGCGGAAAGCTGAAAGAGGCCTTCGCCTGCGGCACGGCGGCCGTGATCTCGCCGATCGGCAAGGTGTGTTCCACGAGCGGCGAGTTTCTCATCAACGGCGGTGAGGCCGGCCCTGTCGCCATGGGGCTGCGCAAGCAACTGGTCGACATCCAGTACGGTCGCGCGGCCGACCCGCACAACTGGATCAAAAAGGTGCTGTGACCGGCGGCGGATTTATTCCGCCGCCTCGGCGCGACGGTTGCCGCATTCTCCATCCGCTGCTAAATGCGCGCCCATGGCCGACAAACCCAAAAAACCGCAGAAGCTGAAGGCGCGCCTGCCGCGCGGGCTCGAAGATCGCGGGCCGACCGCGATCGCCGCGACGCGCCGGATGACCGAGACCATCCGCGAGGTGTTCGAGCGCTACGGGTTCGAGCCGGTGGAAACGCCGGCGATGGAATATACCGACGCGCTCGGAAAATTCCTGCCTGACCAGGACCGCCCCAACGAGGGCGTGTTCTCGTTCCAGGACGATGACGAGCAGTGGATCTCGCTGCGCTACGACCTGACCGCGCCGCTCGCCCGCTACGTCGCCGAGAATTTCGATCACCTGCCGAAGCCGTATCGCAGCTATCGCGCCGGCTACGTCTTCCGCAACGAGAAGCCGGGCCCCGGCCGCTTCCGCCAGTTCATGCAGTTCGATGCGGATACGGTGGGCTCTGCCTCGCCGGCCGCGGATGCCGAGATGTGCATGATGGCGGCGGACACGATGGAAGCGCTGGGGATTCCGCGCGGCTCTTATGTGGTGAAGGTCAACAATCGCAAGGTGCTTGACGGGTTGATGGAGAGCATCGGTCTCGGCGGTGACGACAATGCCGGGAAACGACTGACGGTGCTCCGCGCCATCGACAAGCTCGACAAATTTCCGGTCGAGGAGATTGAGAAATTGCTCGGCTCTGGCCGATGGGATGGCGGCGAAGAAGGAAAGGGTGACTTTACCGCGGGTGCCGGACTCGACCCTGTCGGAAGATCACGCGTAATTAACTTCACCGGTTGGAAAGGCGATTCATCGTCGGGATCGAAGAGTAAGAGGGGATCGAACGAAGTCACGGTCGCGAACTTCGAAGATGTGGTGGAAGGAAATGCCCTGGGCCAAGAAGGCGTGGCCGAGCTTGCGCAGATCAAGGAGCTACTTGCGGCAGCGGGTTACGATGAAAGCAGGGTTATTATCGATCCCTCCGTCGTTCGCGGCTTGGAATACTACACCGGCCCCGTCTACGAAGTAGAACTTCTCCTCGACACCAAGGACGAAAAAGGCCGTCCCGTTCGCTTCGGCTCCGTCGGCGGCGGCGGTCGCTATGACGGCCTGGTCTCGCGCTTCCGTGGTGAGCCGGTGCCGGCGACGGGATTTTCCATCGGCGTGTCGCGGCTGCAGGCGGCGCTGACGCTGCTTGGCAAGCTCGATACGCGGCCGCAATTCGGGCCCGTCGTGGTGACGGTGTTCGATCGCGAGCGGGTCGCGGATTATCAGAAGATGGTCGCGCAGTTGCGTAGCGCCAACATCCGCGCCGAGCTCTATCTTGGCAATCCCAAGAACATGGGCAACCAGCTCAAATATGCCGACCGCCGCAATAGTCCTTGCGTCATCGTCCAGGGCTCCGACGAAAAGACGCGCGGCGAGGTGCAGATCAAGGACCTGATCGAAGGCGCGAAGGCGGCCGCGGCAATCGCTTCGAACCAGGAATGGCGCGAGACCCGTCCGGCGCAGTTTTCGTGTGCGGAGGCCGACCTCGTCGCGAAGGTCCGCGAGGTGCTAGCGCGGCATGAGGTGACGTGGGGGTAGCTGAATTCATCATACGCGGGCTTGACCCGCGTATCCATCTTCAAAATGATGGATTGCCGGGTCGAGCCCGGCAATGACGGCCGGGCCAGTGAACGACAACAAAAGGGAGAGCGAGAGATGCCTGAGATCACCGTGAACATGGCTGCCGGCCGCACCGAAGAGCAGAAGAAGGGCATGATGCTCGACATCACCCAGGCGCTCGTGAAGAACCTCGGCGTCGACGCCGAAGCCGTCGTGATCCAGATCAACGAGGCGCCACTCACCCACAAGATGAAGGGCGGCAAGACGTTCGTTGAACGCGCCGCCGCGGCGAAGAAGTAGCTCTCGTCGTCCCCGCCTTGTGCGCAATTGCGCACTGGAGCGGGGACCCATATGTGGACGGCCCCCGTGGCACAAGAGCTTTTGAGGTGATCGGATCGCTTGCATCCATATGTCCGGCCTGTTTGATGCGATCGGATGATCGCTGGCCAAGATGGGATGCGCGAGG
>NZ_JBVAPG010000273.1:0-6456 GCF_055413685.1 Bradyrhizobium sp. LeoA1Lang
GTCACCGGCGAGCGACAACACGCCTCAAGCACCTTGCGATCTTTCCGCGAAAGGTGGACTTCTCTTGCTTCGGGGATCATCCATATCTTGAATCACGACTCACGATCCAAGAAAAGTGGGTACTAGCTTCAAACCGGGCCCGTTGGCCGCCCCGCCTGCGTTGGACAAAGATTTCGTTTTGGGGGGCGATCTGATTCTGTAGACTGATGCTGAGACACCAAGGCTCCGGGCGGATTTCCTGTCCATCTTCTGGACTCCGGGAATGCTATCCCATGCCATTAGCCCAGCAATAGAGCAGCGCGAGTTTTCGGCGATGTTGGATAGGTTTTTCTCGCCGACTTCATTGGCGTTATTGTCTCACCACGTTTCTTCTTCCTTTATCTGTCAGGTCCTGCGCCACATCTCGCTTCGGGCTCGCTCCCCGATCATTCTCGAGTGTGTCCCTCTGACGTTTGCGCCATTGTTCGTCTTGTTTCTTCCGAGCCTGGTGCTGCTTGAGTGCCCTCTCAGCGGCTTCGGGGAATTGATCTGCTCCTGTTCGGCAGAGGTGGTTTGGACCGGTCGAGCCCAGGTCTATAAGATCAACTGCTCACGCCCGCTCAGGCCAATGACTCGGATGGTGGCCAGCACTGACGCATACACGAGTAGATGGAATTGGCCGAACCGTCGCCTTGGCTACTTTGTTTCGGGTAAGGTCGCGCTGCCCCGCAGTTATCCTCGTCCTCAGTTTCGTTGTTGGCCTACATAACCGGTGCGATCGGTGGTGCGGAGGCCGAGCGCGTACTGTCGTCAGCTAGGGTTCCTATTGGGCTCCTCTTGGGTTGCGCGGCACGATGCTCAGCATCCCAACTTTGCCGACAGGAGAGCGAATCTGATGCATGGCCGAAGCCCTGGCTCATCCAGCCAATCCACAACCGCTAGTCAGGCTGATGAATGGAGGCCGTGAGGAGATAGCCAAGCTTTGCGGAAACCGTTCGTGGCGCGGGATTATTATGGCATTTCGTCCTCGGCAACGGAGCGGCCGTACTCGCTCGTTTCCCGAGCCCCCATCGAGGAGATCGACAGGTCTGCATTTAGGAGAGAAGCGAGGGCCCTTTATGCCGATGAAATCAAGTAGTCGCCGCTAATCCACGGGAGTACTCGGATTTCGTATCCAAAAAGGCTACGCGCCCCGCTCAGCTTGCTGAGGATTGCGGGACTACCAGAGATACCGAGCAAGCGCGATATTTCAGCTACCAATTAGGGTCTGTACCTAATTAGCGAGCTCTGATTCCCTCGCGCCGAGTTGAATCGGTACGGGGACTTCGATGCGCAACGGACTATTCTGACCCAACGACAAGCAGTGGGCTCAGATCGAGCCGCATCTGCCAACGAACCAGCCGGGGCCGGCGCGCGATGGCGACGACGCATCATCAGCGGATCATTCACATGCTTCAGCGTGGCGCACGCTGGCGCGACTGGCCGCCCGACTATGGCCCTTACACGACGATCTCCATCGTTTCCATCGCTGGGCCAAGCGCGGCCATTGGCGGGCGATCTTTGAAGCGCTCGCCCTGCTGCTACAAGGACGGAATGACTTTGTCCATCGATTCCACCTCGATCAAAGCGCATCGCTCGGCGAGCAGCGGAAAATGCGGCAGCTTGAACAGGCGATCGGCCGCTCGCGCTGTGGCACGCGCTGAGCGACCCCGATTGCAAACCTTGGGCACGTCAGCTTTTCGAAAGCTTGTCCGAATAGCAATCCCGTTGCGATGAGAATCAATCACTACAATGTGCCCTCCGGCGAGCGGAGTCTGCACAAGCAGCGCGATGCGCTGGCGGGCGCCGGTCGCGCGGATACGACCGCTTTTACGGCCGCTTTAGCAGCCGAGGGACCAGCCTCTTTCGCTTTTGACAAGCGGCGGGGTGAGCAAGTCAGGCTGTACACAGCAATCAGCAATAGCGGCAATGTCCAACTCGTTTCTTTGTTTTCTAATGCCCATCAACGCAACAAGGTGGGAAGTATGAACGTGGCGCCACGGCGCGACACTTTGCGAATTCTCACCATAGAGAGTCTCGACTGGTCGAGGTACAAAGGAGTCGGGGCGGCTATGCTGGACATTGCCGATCGGATTAGGGATTCAGCGGGCCTTTCCAGTCTATCCCTTATTTCTCAAGACGAGGGAGCTTCAGAATTTTTCTACAAGAAGGGATTCCGATTTACGGAGGAGGACACGAAGAGAAGAATTCAGAAATGCGGAATCACATTTCCGATTCACGGTACGTTCCAGGCGACGACGTCATCCTTATTGGCGATATGGAGCGCCCGGCTTAGGGTACTCTGGCGGCAGCACTGGCCAGCCCGCCCTGCCGGGCTGGCATTTTATCAGGAGTAGCGACTGTAACCGCGAAGCGGCCGCTGGGATGCGGCCCTTTTCTGTTCTAAGGGTCTGTACCTAATCAGCTGGTTCTGATTCCCTGGCACCGAGTTGATTCGGCATGGCGGACTTCGATGCGCAAAGGACTGTTCTGGCTCAACGACAAGCAGTGGGTTCAGATAGAGAGAGCCGCGTCTGTCAACGAACCAGACGGGCCCCGCGCGCGAAGACGATCGACGGATCATCAGCGGTATCGTTCACACGCTCAGTGCGGCGCACGCTGGCGCGATTGCCCGCCTGACTATGGTCCCTACACGACGATCTACAATCGTTTCAATCGCTGGGCCAAGCGCGGCCATTGGAAGGCGGTCTTTGAAACGCTCGCCCGCTGCGGCAA
This sequence comes from Bradyrhizobium sp. LeoA1Lang, assembly GCF_055413685.1. Taxonomy (NCBI): domain Bacteria; kingdom Pseudomonadati; phylum Pseudomonadota; class Alphaproteobacteria; order Hyphomicrobiales; family Nitrobacteraceae; genus Bradyrhizobium; species Bradyrhizobium sp. LeoA1Lang. Next base: position 2,755 of record NZ_JBVAPG010000273.1, read on the forward strand.
GGACGGCGCGACTTTGTCCATCGACTCCACCTCGATCAAAGCGCGTCGCTCCGCGAGCGGCGGAAAAGGAGAACATGAATAGGCGATCGGCCGCTCGGGCGGTGGGCGGACGACGAAAATCTACGCGCTGGACGACCCTGATTGCAAACCTTGCGCATTTCATCTTACTCCGGGACAAGACGCAGATATTGCCGCGCGGCCGGCCCTTTTGAAACTCGCACCCCCATGACTACCCTCATTGGGGACAAAGGCCACGACGGCTTTCGCGCCGAAATCGTTAATCGCGGCGCGAAGCCCGTCATTCCAAACATGATCCTCCAGAGCTTCGGCAAACGCGTCTACAAAGGGCGCAATGTTATCGAGCGCTGTTTCTGCCGACTCAAGGATTTCAGGGGCGTTGCAACTCGCTACGACAAACTTGCCAGAAACTTCTTGGCTGCAGTCTACCTCGCCGCCATCGTCGCCTAATGGATCAGTCTGAGCCTGGGAAAGCAGAGTCACGCTCTGCTGCCCAGCGGTGACCGCTTCCTGCAAATCCATCCAGATTAAATCGATCTGGTTCAGGTTCGCTTTGCTCCAGTAGTCATGGAGCCATCGGGTTTGTGCTAGATGGGGCGAACCGAATTCCAATCCTATTCGGCAAGATGCCTTGTTCGGCGCATTGAACCAAAGAGGTTCCCATTCCTTCGCATTTTAATATCCATTGCTTGGATGGAAATCGATCCTGCCATTTCGGTTATTGATCGTGATCTCGATGCGCCCCTCCCTATCCAGCAGGCAGGCCGTACATCGACTTGCCTAGCGGCGGGAAGCTGTTGGTTGCGAACTTCTGTTGGTTGCGAACTTCTGGTGATTGCGAGCTTCTGGTCACCGGATCGCGCGCCGGTGGTGCGCGAACAGATGCATGATCACATTGGTCATTGCGCATTCCAGTATTCGTCTATTTGCCACATTGCGAATTCGCTCGGTTCAATGCCCAGCAATAGCCGGCGAGAGCTCTTCCCGTCCTGGCAAAGATCTAAGTGCATGATCGCCCTGACACGCAACAAGGTTGAGAAATAGTAAGCTACGCCGCCGAACTTGATTTGCCAACGAGCCATAGACCTGCGTGGTACAGCTTTGCCTTTGCTTTTGCAGGCCTGCAACCTGGCGCTACGTGAGATTCGAGCTCGTGAGCTATATGCGCAACTGCGACGTACGCTGATTGTGATCGCAGTCGTGAGGTGTCTTGGCCGCCGGACACGATAGTTTCGCGTCTAAGGTCCAGTCAACCACGCGAGCTGCAGTAGGCCGATTGGGCCGTGGATCTACTCGCATACCAGGCACCCACCTGTTCTTCTGCTGCTCGATAGGTGACGAAGCCGCGGCCTGGCCCAATCGTCCTAGCAACCCGCGGACGCGACTGACATATCGACCCGAGGGCGGTAGTGCTTCTCTCCGCCTCCCCAGAACTGGCGAGCTCTCAATCGGAAATCCGTGATGCTGTAGACCTGGACCCATGGGCAAAGAAGCGTGAGCGTAGCACGGTTCGGCCCTGCGCTTATGTCACAGGTGCTTCACTGGTGGACTTGCGAAGTTAGCCGCGCAGCGGTTCCCCAGCCCTGCATGTCGGCCGCCCAGGTGTCGCGGACACACATTTCAGTGTGTGGACGGAATACAAGACACTTAGATGCAACTTCGGCAGTTGAGGTGCATCGCTCAACGACGCCTATGCACGTCCGCCTGAATGAGACCGGAAGGAGCGTGCCGACGAACATGCCCCGAGCGCGCGACTGTATTGACACCCGTGGGCGTCCTTCTCAACGGTGAATGCGACGGAGCTTCAGGGGCGTTCCCTTATGAAGGGATCCGCGGCGGTACTTTAACGCGATTGGGGCACGCCGTGCACTTTGACTGGCTGAGCTGCCAAGGCAAGCCGCTATCTCGAGGCCGTACTTTATCCATTGAGGTCATCAGGGGTGATGCGGGCGTATCACAACCGCCATTCACCTTCCATCTAGGTGAGGATGAGGGAAGTATTTGCAGCGCCAGCGACGATGGAATTCTTCAGCCAATCTGAGGGCCAGCCGCTGGCTAAAGGACGGCGCTGAACATAGCCACCTGGATGCGCCCAACTGCGAACGCATTGTTGCCGCCGTGGCGGCACGAGAGGCGATCGGCGTCCCTTGCCCTCTCTTATTGTTACCACTCGTGTCCGGTTGAGGACATTGATGGCAGGAATCCGACTACGGCAGCGAAATCATTCCACGCGCACCGCCGCAACAGTAGTCTTTCTCTCATCAAGCCTCGCCCAGAGCACTTTTCGCGTGCGGCACACAGATTGCTGGTATCCGTCCGGTGAGGACCCGGGATACCTGACCTTGCGGAGTTCCGTGTTTAAAGTGGATGGAGCAATCCGTCGGATCTTAGCGTGTCAATCGCTTCGGCGAGAGTGAGGCCGCGATGGAGGCAGAACCATTCTCCGGTGTGACGGTGCCACTGGATGTCGAAGCGATCACGGCTGATCCAGTCGAGGCGAGCGAACGGGGCGTCAAACTCTTCGCCGAGGTTCTCTGGAAAGCCGGAGCGGTAGCGTTGAATGAAGCGATATTTGGTGCCGTGCCACTTTCCCAGGATATCGACGGGATAGTTGAACTGCGTCGGTCGGATAGTGGGCAGGAAGCGGGGCTTCAAAAAGTCGTCGATCAACTGCTGGCAGGCGGCCGTCACCGCCAATTTATCTGCCGCGGACAGACCGCTCGCTCTCATGTGTCCTCTTGGCTCACGCTGCTTCGACATGATCAGGCGTTGGCTTTCGCCAGTTCCAGGGCAGAAGCTCGTCCAGCCTCTGGATAGCATGATCATTGATGCGCGCGAGCACGTCGGCGAGCCAGGCCTGCGGATCGACGTCGTTGAGCTTGGCGCTGGCAATCAGGGTGTAGATGGCAGCCGCACGCCGGCCGCCCTCATCGGAGCCGGCGAAGGTCCAGTTTCTTCTTCCTACGGCGACGGCCCGTAGCTCACGTTCGGCGGCATTGTTCGACATGCAAGGCGCCCGTCATCGAGGAAGCGGGTAAATGCATCCCAGCGGCTGAGGCTGTAATTGATCGCCTTGGTCGTGTCGTTGTTTTTGGAGAGCTTGGCGCGCTGCTCACGCAGCCAAGCCTGCAGCTCAACGACCAGGGGGCGACTGCGCTCCTAGCGTACACGCAGACGCTCTTGCGGCGTCAGACCGTTAATCTCGCGCTCGATGGCGAACAGGGCATCGATGCGCTTGACCGCCTCGGCTGCAATCGGTGCCTTGGTGAGCCGTGCGAGGTCAAAGAACTTGCCTGCCGTGGGCCCAGCACGCCGCCTCGACGATCGGGCCTACTTTGCGACTGGCCGCGTAGAGTTTGCTGAAGCCCGCGTAGGCGTCGGCCTGCATCAGTCCGGCATAGCCTGCCAGATGCTGTTCCGGATGCTCACCGCCACGATCCGGCGAGTAGAAGAACACCGCCGCCGGGGGATCCGGTCCGGCAAATGGCCGGTCGTCGCGCACATAGGTCCAGAGCCGGCCGGTCCGGGTCTTGCCTTTGGCAAGGACCGGCACCGTGGAGCCTGAGAACCAATTCGGTTTTCGGGTAGACGGCATCCGAAGTAGCGGATGTTGAAGACCTCGACGGTGGAGCGGGGCGGGATTTGCGCGCCGCTATGGTTTGGCGCAGCTATGGGTTGGCGAGG
>NZ_JBVAPG010000274.1:0-6360 GCF_055413685.1 Bradyrhizobium sp. LeoA1Lang
ATTCTTGTGGCTGTTCATCTGGTCTCTCCGGGGAACACTGAAGCTTCGCAACCTCAGCTTCCTCGGTTCGGACCAGATGGACAACCTCCTGAAAGACCACAGCTAGGGCATGATCCGGAAAAGTGGGAACCGGTTTTCCGAAAAGATCATGCTCAAAAAAAGCTGGAGCGGGATGACGATTCGAAGAATAGTCATCCCGCTCTAGTGTTGCCGCATCGGCACACCGCGCGAGATTGCGCTCATCTCCATAGTTCTTCCGCAATCAACTGCTCGTTTACCATCCCACATTAGGGTGAATCGCGCGGAGACGACGTCTCGGCTCTGTTGGCTCTGTCGGGTGGAGTTGGCGTTGCGTAGAGGGTTTGCTGATAGTCGCGTGCGGCGCCACGTGACACTTGTTGCCGCAACCCTTCTGGGCTCGCTGACGCTCGCGCCGGCGCAAGTCTCGGCGGAAGGGCTGCTCGATTTCTTCTTCGGCGGCGGGCAGAAGCAGCAGTCGCGACAGGGCCAGCCACAACCCAATTTCTTTGATCCGTTCGGCCTCAACCAGCAGCAACAGCCGCAGGCTGCGCCCGCGCCGCGCGTTGCCGGTTCCGGCCCGGCCTTTTGCGTCAGAAGCTGCGACGGCAAATATTTCCCGCTGAGCTTGCGCGGCAGCGCGACACCGGTTCAGCTCTGCCAGGCGTTCTGTCCGGCGACTACCACCAAGGTTTATTACGGTGGCAGCATCGACTACGCGACCTCGTCGGCCGGCGAACGCTATGCCGACAGTGAGAACGCCTTCGCCTACCGCAAGTCATTGCGCGCAGACTGCACCTGCAACGGCCGCGATCCCGCCGGCCTCGCGCCGGTCGACCTCACGCTCGATACCTCACTTCGCGCCGGCGACGTGGTCGCCACCACCGATGGCTTGGTGGCGTATACCGGCGTCCGGGTCGGCAACAACCAGAGCGCCGACTTCACGCCGGTCGCGTCCTACCCCGGTCTCACCGCCGAACTCCGTGCCCGGCTCGGCGAGATGAAGGTCGCGCCGGTCGCGGCCGAAACGGTCGGCGAAGCGCCGCAGCCGGAAACGAGCCATGACGGCGCACCGCCGGTCACCGTCGTGCCGAAATCAGCCGCGCCGAAGGCGAAGCGGGCGGAGATCAACTAGTCTACCGTCATTGCGAACTTCACCGCCCGACGATCACCCCGATGACATTCGGCGCGGCGCGATATTTCTCCTCGATCGCCGCACGCGCTGCGGCACGGTTTTCCGGCGTCAGCAGTCCGCGCTTTTCAGCGAGGATCATCCAGCAATAGCCCCACCAGTCCGTCAGCATGCCCTGGTCGTCGACGAGGTCATAGCCCTGCTCGGCGGCAAAGATGCGCGCATGCGCTTCGTCGAGCGAATCGAGCCAGGCGTGATCCGCAGGTGAGAACAAGTCGTCGCTGATGTCGTCGATGGTGTAGCCCCAGATCGACATGCAGACCGCGTTGAACTCGCGGTCGATCTGGTCGTCATCGACCCATTGGCGGCGGGACGCCTGATGCAGGCGCGACAGCGAGCGCGCAAAGTCGGCGATGCGGGTGAGCGCGAATTGATCGAAGGCAATAGTGGACATGTAGTCCTCGCGGGAACGGACAGGCCATAGATGTTGTGTCGGCGATGCCGCCGAATCAGAATGATATCAAATACTTGCTAAAATGTTCTTAATTTGTTCTAAGGCCTCCATGACGTCGTCCCGGCGAAGGCCGGGACCCATAACCACCAGGGCCTGATTTCGCGCAAGGTCACGCCAATACATGAGTGCCGCAGGCGCCTATTACGTCTACATCCTCGCGAGCCGCCGCCACGGCACGCTTTACGTTGGCATCTGTAACGATCTCGCCAATCGGATTACGCTCCATCGTTCGGGACGAGGCTCACAGTTCGTCAAGAAATACGGCGTAACGCGCCTCGTCTACGTGGAAACCTACGCATCACCGCAGGAAGCGATCGCGCGCGAGAAGCAATTGAAGACCTGGCGACGCGATTGGAAAATTCGTCTCATCGAAGAAAACAATCTCGAATGGGCTGATTTATCGCACCTACTCTAAATCCTGTGGCTATGGGTCCCGGCCTTCGCCGGGACGACACTAAAGACACAGCCCCGTCTCACATCGCCGACAGCATCTTGTCGCCACAATAGTTCGCGTAAAACCTGCCGCCGCATTGCCGCTTGATGGCGGCGCAACGGGCGGCGGGAGTTGCGCTTTGTGGCATGCTGAAGCCGCAGGTCAAGCCGTCGGCGCTGCGCCCGGGACTGCCGGCGGCGAAAGCGGCGCTGGTGACGGTGATGCAGACGATGAACAACACAGCGGCTGCGATTTCGATCAGCAGTCTCATTGGTGCCCTCTCGGTGATGATGATTGTGCCGCCTAATATGTAACCATACCACCGAAGCGCGTCGCCTTGAGGTCGCAAAATCGGCCCGGTCCTTGCATAAAATCATACCAGCGCGGTGCACAACAACCGGCTGGGCGGTTCCGATTGAAGTGCAAGACGCGTATCATTCGTTGTCCAGAGCATGATCCGAAAAGATCATGCTCAAACAAGGCGATTAGATCATGATCCGATTTCGTCTCATCGGATCATGATCGAGTCCCCCAAGTTCAGGATTGCCGCGTTGCAAGAACAGTCTTTCTCAGGAAGCTATCCGGCGCTCAATCAGCCGATCGATGAATTGGCGCTGGCAGAGATCAAGGGCGCGATCCTCGCCAAGCTGAGGCTGGAGATCGGCAAGGACGCCAGCGTGGCGACCAAGCGCGATTGGTACAAGGCGGCGGCGCTCGCGCTGCGCGACCGCATCACCCATCGCTGGCTCACGGCGGAAAAAGAGAGCTACGACGCCGGCGCCAAGCGGGTCTATTATCTTTCGCTGGAATTCCTGATCGGCCGCCTGTTCACCGACGCGCTCAACAATATGGGCCTCTTGCCCGTATTCGAGGGAGCGCTCGGCGATCTCGGCGTCGGCCTTGATGAACTGCGCAAATGCGAGCCTGACGCGGCGCTCGGCAATGGCGGCCTCGGGCGGCTCGCCGCCTGCTTCATGGAAAGCATGGCGACGCTGACGATCCCCGCCATCGGCTACGGCATCCGCTACGATTTCGGCCTGTTCCGCCAGATCATCAATCACGGCTGGCAGCAGGAATATCCGGACGAGTGGCTGGGCTTCGGCAACCCCTGGGAATTCCAACGGCCGGAAGTCGTCTACAACATCCATTTCGGCGGCACCGTCGAGCATGTCGATGACCACGGTCGTGACATCGCCATCTGGCACCCGGCGGAAACCGTGGAGGCGATGGCCTACGACACGCCGATCGTTGGCTGGCGTGGCCAGCGCGTCAACGCGCTGCGACTTTGGTCGGCGCATGCGCCGGATCCGTTGAAGCTCGACGTCTTCAACACCGGCGATTATGTCTCAGCCAGCGCCGAGCAGGCGCGCGCCGAGGCGATTTGCAAATTCCTTTATCCGAACGACGAAAGCGCCGCGGGGCGCGAACTGCGCCTGCGGCAGGAATATTTCTTCGTCTCGGCCTCCCTGCAGGATTTGGTGAAGCGGCACCTTTCGGCCGACGGCCAGCTCCGCAGCCTTGCGATGAAAGCGGCCGTGCAGCTCAACGACACCCATCCGAGCCTCGCCGTAACCGAGCTGATGCGGATCCTGGTCGACTTGCACCATTTCCGCTGGGACGAGGCGTGGAAGATCACGGTCGCGACGCTGTCCTACACCAACCACACGCTGCTGCCGGAGGCGCTGGAGACCTGGCCGGTCGAGCTGTTCGAGCGGCTATTGCCGCGGCATCTCGAGATCATCTACCGCATCAACGTGCAGCACCTGGCGCTCGCCGAAGAGCGCTGCCCAGGCGACATCGAATTCCGCGCCGCAGTATCGCTGATCGACGAGAAGTCGGGCCGCCGGGTGCGGATGGGGCAGCTCGCCTTTGTCGGCTCGCACCGCATCAACGGTGTCTCGGCGATGCATTCCGATCTGATGAAGGAGACAGTATTCCACGATCTCCACCATCTCTATCCCACGCGCATCACCAACAAAACCAACGGCATCACTTTCCGCCGCTGGCTGATGCTGGCCAATCCGAGACTGACGGGCCTGATCCGCGACGTCTGCGGCGAAGCCGTGCTCGACGATTTCTCGCTGTTCGAGCGGCTCGAGTCCCATGCCAGCGACAACGCGTTCCAGCAGCAGTTCCGCGACGTCAAGCGGCACAACAAGGTGCTGCTGGCGCGGCTGATGGCCGAGCGCAATCACATCAAGGTCGACCCGTCGGCGCTGTTCGATGTGCAAATCAAGCGCATCCATGAATACAAGCGGCAACTCTTGAACATCCTGGAAGCGGTCGCGCTGTACCAGGCGATCAAGGATGAGCCGCAGCGCGACTGGGTGCCGCGCGTGAAGATCTTCGCCGGCAAGGCGGCGGCGAGCTACCGCTACGCCAAGCTGATCATCAAGCTGATCAACGACGTCGCCGAAGTCGTCAACAACGATCCCGCGATCGATGGTCGGCTGAAGATCGCCTTCCTCGCCGACTACAATGTCAGCCTGGCCGAGGTGATCATCCCGGCCGCCGACCTATCGGAGCAGATCTCGACCGCGGGCATGGAAGCCTCCGGCACCGGCAACATGAAGCTCGCGCTGAACGGCGCGCTGACCATCGGCACGCTCGACGGTGCCAATATCGAGATCCGCGACCATGTCGGCGCCGAGAACATCGCGATCTTCGGCATGGAAGCCGGCGACGTCATGGTCCGCCGCAAGCAAGGGCTCGATGCCAGCGACCTGATCGGCAGCTCGCCGCGGCTGGCGCGCGCGATCACCGCAATCGAGAGCGGCGCGTTCTCGCCCGGCGATCCTGCCCGCTTCGCCTCGATCGGCCACGCGCTGCGCTATCTCGACCATTACATGGTCAGTGCCGACTTCGATTCCTACTACGACACCCAACGCGGCATCGACGCACGCTGGCAGGTGGTGCCGGCATGGACCCGGGCCTCGATCCTCAACGTGGCCCGGATGCCGTGGTTCTCCTCTGACCGCACCATCCGCGAATACGCCGAGGAGATCTGGAACGTGCCGGTGAAGCCGCCCACGCCGCGCCTGCTGAAGGAACAGGCGCAGTGGGGAGCCAAGCGCTAATCCCACGCGACGGAAATCGATTACCTCCGACGTCATTGAATTCCGCCGAGTAGTCGCGATACTGCATCCTCGTCATTGCGAGAAGCGCAAGCGACGAAGCAATCCATGCCTCCACAAGCGGCGAAATGGATTGCTTCGCTTCGCTCGCAATGACGGAGTATTTTGCAACACCGGAACGATTTCATGCTCACCAAGACCCCGCATTTGTTCGACGATGCCACCGCGGTCACTGCCGGCGATAGCCGCTGGCAGGGGAAGACCAGCGACGACTATTGGGCGTTTGTCGGCCCGTTCGGCGGGGCCACCGCGGCAACCATCCTGCGGGCGCTGATCGACCATCCGCAACGCGCCGGCGATCCGCTTGCACTCACCGTCAATTATTGCGCGCCGGTCGCGCAAGGCGCCTTCGATCTCGATGTCCGCCTGGTGAAGGCCAATCGCTCGAGCCAGCACTGGTCCGTCGAGATGACGCAGAGCGGCGGCGAGGTCGCAACGCTTGCGACCGCTGTGTTCGCCGAGCGCCGCCCGTCCTGGTCGCACCAGCAGGTGAAGTTTCCGGACGCAACGCCGTTCGAACAGACCCTGCCCTATCCCAAGACCGCGGCATCGTGGGTCAAGCAGTATGACTTCCGCTTCGTCGAGGGCGAGCCAAAATTCGGCACGCCATCGAGCACCGCGCCCGAGACCTATTCCAAGCTCTGGATCGGTGACCGCGCGCCGCGCAAGATCGATGCGCTCTCGCTGATCGCGATGTCGGACGCTTTCTTCGGCCGCGTCTTCCACGCCAAGCGCGAACTGGTGCCGTTCGGTACGGTGTCGCTGACGACCTATTTCCACGTCGACGCCGCCGACCTCGCCGCCGAGGACATCACCCGCGTGCTGGCGGCTGCCGATGCCAAGATCTTCCACAAGAGCTATGGCGACCAGAACGGCGAGTTGTGGTCGCCCTCCGGCCGCCTGCTCGCCACCACCACGCAGATCGCCTATTTCAAGGCGTAACCAGGAAGGCGTAGGGTGGGCAAAGCGAAGCGTGCCCACCATTTCTTGCGGAATGTCGATGGTGGGCACGCTGCGCTTTGCCCACCCTCATATGGGGCTTCGTGAGTCAAGGCTCTCAACGAACAGGGTTGGGTTGGGTTTTTGCGGTGAGAGGGCGGCGCGCGGAGCCATGCGTAGCGCAGCGCGA
>NZ_JBVAPG010000275.1:0-6360 GCF_055413685.1 Bradyrhizobium sp. LeoA1Lang
AGCCTTCGTGGTAACGCTTGTCATGGCGTGGTCTCCAGCCCGGCGCGTCAACGCCGGGTGATTCGAGGTTGATCACCCCGGAGACTACGCCACTTTCAATTCCAACCGCTTTTCGGACGGCACCCTAGTCTTGCACCGGTTATGGTTAACAAATGGTTGTTGGAGAGAACTCCCTCGCCCCGCTCTTGCGGGGAGAGGGAGAGCGCGCGATCAGGCGGTGACGCCGACGCCGATGGGGCACGACACGCCGGTGCCGCCAAGGCCGCAATAGCCCGCCGGATTCTTGGCGAGATATTGCTGATGATAGTCTTCGGCGAAATAGAACTCGCCCGCCGGCGCGATCTCGGTGGTGATCGGACCGAGACCCTTGGCCGAAAGCGCTTTCTGATAGGCGGCCTTCGAGGCCTCCGCGGCCTTTCGCTGCGCGTCGTTGAAGGTGTAGATCGCGGAGCGATATTGCGTGCCGACGTCATTGCCCTGACGCATGCCCTGCGTCGGGTTGTGATTTTCCCAGAACGTCTTCAGGAGCTGCTCGTAGGAGATCTTCTTCGGATCGAACACGACCAGCACCACTTCGGTGTGGCCGGTGCGGCCCGAGCAAACCTCCTCATAGGTCGGATTCGGCGTGTAGCCGCCGGCATAGCCAACGGCCGTTGTGTAGATGCCATCGCCGAGTTCCCAGAATTTGCGCTCCGCGCCCCAGAAGCAGCCGAGCCCGAACACCGCCTGCTCGAGGCCTTCAGGGTAAGGCGGCTGCAGCTTGCTGCCATTGACGAAGTGGGTAGTGGCGGTCGGGATCGGCGTGGCGCGTCCCGGCAGCGCTTCGGCTGCACTCGGCAACGCGGTGGTCTTGCGCATGAACAACATGGATTACCTCCAGCGGGCCATCGGCCTGAAGCCGGAAACGGCTTCGGCCGGCTTAGCCCACTATATAGGTGTTTACGCGCGATCTGGCAGCCCCGTTACGGGCCCACAACCCAAAGGAGCAAAGTTCCGATCAGTCTCGCGCGTAGCCGATCAGCGGCTTGCGCGGCCGGAACAGGATCATCAGCAGGATGCCGGCGACGCCGAGCACGGCGAAAACCGGCTGGTCGAGGACGAACTTGATCACGCTGTCCCAGAGGAAAGGCGCGGTGCGCTCGATCCAGGCACGGAAGGCGGCCTGGCTGGACTGGTGGATGTCGTTCCAGAACTGGCCGAAGCGGGTGAAGTGCAGGGTCTGATCGGCGACGAAACGGGCGCCGTCATAGACCATGAAAACAAATCCGCCGGCCAGGAGCAGCAGGCCGATTAGCCGAAAAAACCCGCGGATCATGCCTCACCCTAGTCCCTGTCCGCCCCAAGCGCGCCAAGGCCCATTAACGGCAGGAAGGGCGGAAATTCAACCTGTTCAGCACCTTGGCGGCCATTTTCTGCCGGATTCCGGCCTCCCAAGCCGGGTGGAAAACGTTGACGCTGAGGGCCGGCCCCTCTATAAGACCGCGCAATGGCGGCGGGCGCAATCCTGCCGCCGCTGTTCTTTGGACGGGCGGCTGCCGGGACTTTTGCTTCTGGGCACGGCCCCCTCAAGAACGCATCTCGACAACACAGCAGAGTAGATCACGCGATTTCAACGGCCGGCGCGCTCGAGCCCGACCACCAGAGCGACCAACGCCGAAGGACAATTGAGACCATGGCCAACACCACTTCCGCCAAGAAGGCGACCCGCAAGATTGCCCGCCGCACGATCATCAACAAGTCGCGCCGCACCCAGATGCGTGGTGCCGTTCGCTCGGTCGAAGAAGCGATCAAGCGCGGCGACCGCGATGCAGCGCTGAAGGCGATGGCGCACGCCGAGCCCGAACTGATGAAGGCCGCGCAGCGCAACATCGTTCACCGCAATACTGCGAGCCGCAAGGTCTCGCGCCTGACGCATCAGATCGCCAAGCTGGCGAAGTGAGCTGACAGAAAAACATTTTCGTCAAAGGCCCGGCTTTTCGCCGGGCCTTTTCTTTTGCGAAGCTTCGAACGACTGCGTTCTCGAATTGACTCGCTGTTGCAGGACAGCGCGTGTGCCATATCGGGCGCGTCCGTGGTTTTACTGGTCCTGCAAGTTCTTGCTGCGCTGGACACGCGACGCCGCGATTAAATACGTACGCGTGCGCCACATAAATGGAATAGCACTAAACATTACCTCGGCGAAAAGCCGCGAAGGGTTACCCTCCAAAAGCAATCGCGAAAAACTTCGTCTCGCTAATCACTTACCCACATAGCGAAGCCAACTTGTTTGAAAATTGGCGCCGCCGAGATGCTACGTAAATATTTTATGAACTTTTTTTTCCGTTACACCGCGCTTTGTGACACGCGCGAATCTGCGCGGTGATTCAAAAACTTGCTTTCGGGTTTCGCAATTGCAATGCCGCAACACCGGCGAAGACTCAACTCACGAGCCACAAACAACGGATTGTCAGAAATCGCGCTTGGTGTATTTGTTTATGCGTTCGCGGCGCCCACGGCTCTTAAGATCAGCGCGATTTTAGACCCACGGGCGGACGTGCAAATCGGCGGCGGTGTGCGCGTTAGCGACGCTTTCCAAGCGAAGCTGAGTTGGCAGGCTCATAGCAATATGAGAACGGCTGTTCTGTGTCTGGATTTCTCGATCGCAGCGTCCGCGCTGCGAGAGAGGCGAACTGGGGAGACACGCAACAGCCGCGGCCTTAAGCAGCGGGGAACGCGGAGCCCGTGAATGGGTTGACAAGGACTGAACTACGCGGCGGCGCAGCACTGAACATTCCGATGTTCGGGAGCGGCACACTGAATTTGGACCACTTGCGAGCGGATTGCTCGCCGCGCGCAATCGCGGCGAGAGGGGGAGGCAGTATGATTTACGGAACCATCGCAGCATTCGAATTGCGCATTTCAGACAAGTCCGTATTCGACACCTTGGATTGCACTTCCGCAAACAGCCCCACGCGAACTCCGGATACACCTTCGAGTACGCGCTGACCTCGCGAACGCAGGTCTGTTCCAGCACATAATCTGTCGCGCGGCGGTTTCGCCGAACGGGAGAGGTGTGTCCGGAGCAGAAGGCCTCGCTTGAGGTCGCGTCGTGGCAAGAAACATGCACGGCGCTTTCACAAACAACGGCACTCCTCTTGAGAAAAGTCTTCAGGCAATGACAAACACGGAACAGGATCGCTGGTCGCGGGTGAAGGGACGGTTACGGACGACCGTTGGCGAGGATGTCTATACGAGCTGGTTTGCGCGCATGGATCTTGAGGGCGTGCAGGACGAAAGCGTCCGCCTGTCGGTTCCGACCCGATTCCTGAAGAGCTGGATCCAGGCGCACTACGCCGATCGCGTGCTCTCCTGCTGGCAGGCCGAGATGCCGGAAGTGCACCGCATCGATCTGACCGTGCGCACGGCAGTGCGGCCTTCGCCCACCCCGAAGGAGATTCCCGCGCCGGCAGAAACGCGGCGCGTCGAGCGGCCGGAAGGACGGCCCTCTGTCGAACTGCGTTCGACCGCGACCGCGCCGGTATCCGCAAGCCACGATGCGCTCGGTGGCTCACCGCTCGATCCGCGACTGACATTTGCGAGCTTCGTGGTCGGCCGCTCCAACACGCTCGCGCATGCCGCGGCACGCCAGGTTGCGGAAGGTCGTCGCGGCGATCCCGTGATGTTCAACCCGCTCTACATCCATGCCGGCGTGGGGCTCGGCAAAACCCATCTTCTGCAGGCGGTGACCTGGGCCGGCAATTCCGGCGGCGAGCGCAAGGTGCTCTATCTCACCGCGGAAAAATTCATGTACGGCTTCGTCGCGGCGCTGAAAACGCAGACGGCGCTGGCGTTCAAGGAAGCGCTGCGCGGCATCGACGTGCTCGTGATCGACGACCTGCAATTCCTGCAGGGCAAATCGACCCAGGCCGAGTTCTGTCACACGCTGAATGCGCTGATCGATGCCGGTCGCCAGGTCGTGATCGCGGCCGATCGTCCGCCGTCGGATCTGGAAAGCCTCGACGACCGCGTGCGCTCGCGGCTTGCCGGCGGGCTCGTGGTCGAAATGGGATCGCTCGGCGAAGAGCTGCGCCTCGGCATCCTCAGATCGCGCGTGGCCGCGGCCCGCGTCCATCACGCAAGCTTCGACGTGCCCGACGAGGTGCTGGACTATCTGTCACGCACCATCACCCATAACGGCCGCGACCTCGAGGGCGCGATCAACCGCCTGCTCGCGCACAGCAAGCTGAACAACCAGCCGGTGACGCTGGAGATGGCCGAGCGCGAGGTCCGCGATCTGATCCGTCCGCAGGAGCCGAAGCGCATCAAGATCGAGGACATCCAGCGCGTGGTCGCCCGGCAGTACAATGTCAGCCGTTCGGACCTCTTGTCCTCGCGCCGCACGGCGAACGTGGTGCGCCCGCGCCAGGTCGCGATGTACCTGGCCAAGACGCTGACGCTCCGCTCGCTGCCCGAGATTGGCCGGCGCTTCGGCGGGCGCGACCACACCACGGTGCTCCATGCCGTGCGCAAGATCGAAGCACTGGTCGCCAAGGACACCTCGCTCTCGGAAGAGGTCGAATCCCTGAAGCGCCAATTGCAGGAATGAATTCTTCCCTGCCGCCCGGACCATGATCCGATCGGACGGAATCGGATCATGATCCATCCTTTTGTTTGAGCATGATCTTTTCGGAAAACCGGTTTCCACTTTTCCGGATCATGCTCTAACCGGGGCGGGAACGGCCTTTATGCCTGAAAACGTGGGGAACGGCGTTCCGCTCCCTTGCGCTCGCGCGTTATCCGCGCCACCTTGGGGTCCCCCCGACGGTTTGGTCAAATCCCATGGATTGGCCGGCTTTCGGGCCTCAAACGCCGCGGCGCGCCCATGGCCGCCCCGGCCTTTCCATCTCAGAGCACGGTGGGTTACCGGTTTTCGGACAGGCCATGCTCAACTCAGGGATCTGGCGGGTATTGCAATGAAGGTCACCGTCGAGCGCGCGCAACTCCTGAAATCGCTCGGCCACGTGCATCGCGTGGTCGAACGTCGCAACACCATCCCGATCCTCGGCAATGTGCTGGTCCGCGCCGAAAATGCCAAACTCTCGCTGAAGGCGACCGACCTCGATCTCGAGGTGACGGAGACGCTGGCCGCGGAAACCGCCACCGCCGGCTCGACGACGGTGCCCGCCCACATGTTCTACGATATCGTGCGCAAGCTGCCCGACGGCGCCCAGATCGTGCTGGAGGCGGATGGCGACCGCTCGGTGCTGGCGATCCGGGCCGGCCGCTCGCGCTTCACCCTGCAAACGCTGCCGGAGAGCGATTTCCCGGATCTGGCCGCCGGCGACATGACGCATTCGTTCTCGCTTCCCGCCGCCGGCCTGAAGCGCCTGATCGACCGCACGCAGTTTGCGATCTCGACCGAAGAGACACGCTATTACCTCAACGGCATCTATCTGCATTCGGCGGGCAGCGCCAAGCAGGCGACGCTCCGCGGCGTCGCGACCGACGGTCACCGCCTGGCGCAGGTCGACCTGGTGCAGCCGCAGGGCGCCGCCGGCATGCCCGGCGTGATCGTGCCGCGCAAGACCGTCGGTGAAGTGCAGCGGCTGATCGAGGATACCGAGGCGGAAATCACCATCGAGCTCTCGCCGGGCAAGATCCGCTTCACGCTCGGCAATGTGGTGCTGACCTCGAAATTGATCGACGGCACCTTCCCCGATTACGGCCGGGTGATCCCGCAGAACAACGACAAGGAACTGGTGGTCGACAAGAAGGATTTTGAAGCCGCCGTCGACCGCGTCTCGACCATCTCCAGCGAGCGCGGCCGCGCGGTCAAGCTGTCGCTGTCGGCAGGCAAGCTCGTGCTGTCGGTGACAAACCCGGATTCCGGCAGCGCCACCGAGGAACTGGAGGTCGAATACGCCTCTGACGCGCTCGATATCGGCTTCAACTCGCGCTATTTGCTCGACATCGCCGCCCAGATCGAGGGCGACGTCGCAGTCCTGAAACTCGCCGATCCCGGCTCGCCGACGCTGGTGCAGGACAAGGACAACAAGAGCGCGCTCTACGTACTGATGCCAATGCGGGTGTGACCATTCCTCGCGAACCGCGCTCCAATGCACCCTCTCCCCTTGTGGGAGCCGCGTAGGGTGGGCAAAGCGGAGCGTGCCCACCGTCACGAGCGAAGTGCTTGGTGGTGGGCACGCTGCGCTTTGCCCACCCTCATATGGGGCTTTGTGAGTCAAGGCTCTCAGCGAACAGGGTTGGGTTGGGTTTTTGCGGTGAGAGGGCGGCGCGCGGAGCCATGCGTAGCGCAGCGCGACGACCGGGCCCCGGGCGAGGATTGGCTTCCGAAGATTTCTGCAGCTCACGGCATCACCT
>NZ_JBVAPG010000276.1:0-6297 GCF_055413685.1 Bradyrhizobium sp. LeoA1Lang
CTATCCTTATCGCCATCCTTACAACTATCTTTTGACATGGTGACCTCGTGACGAAACAATCCACGAGATCTTCCTAGCCGACCAGATCAGCCCTCAGTGCGTGGTCGCCGGATGACGCTCACGAACAACCGGTCATCGGGCTGCGAATAGGTCCAGCCGAGCGTCGTCGTGTAGTTCTTCACGTTGCTCGCGTAGACCGACGTGCCGGAGAGATTGTTGGTTCCGTTCGCATTGGTCGAGTTGGGGTCGCCCGCACGCCGCGCCGGCTGACCGACGCTGTAGATGTCCTCCTGGAAGATGGTGCCGAGCTTGACTTCGTGTCCGTCGGCCGGGCGCACCGTCAGCTTGGCGATGCCGCTGGAGAGCCGGTTGCCGGTATTGGCGACTTCAAATCCGGTGCCGTCCTTGTAGTTCTCCTGCGTGCTGTAGGTGCCGCCCGCGAACACGTCCACATTGGGATTGACGCGAACACCGCCGAACGTCGAGGTGAGCCAGCGTCCCTCATTGCTGCCGAACACGTTGTTGACGTCGACGCCCCAGCGCTCGCCGGCGCGCACCACGTCCTCGATGTCCTTGGTGCGGAACGAGGCGACGCCGCCGATCGCGCCGGAGCCGTAGATGTTGGCCGTCGGGCCGCGCACGATGTCGATGCTGCTGATCAGCTCCGGATTGAGGAAGAAGGAGCCGTTCGCGAAGTGGCCGGTGCGCTGGTAGTTCTGCCGGGCGCCGTCGACCACGACCGCGACGCGGCCGAAATCCTGCAGGCCGCGGATGTTGATCGACGTTGACGGCTCGTCGCCGCGATTCTGCACCCAAACGCCGGGCAGATTATAAAGGAGATCGCCGACCGTGTTGGGCAGGCGGCCCTGGATCTGCTCGAGCGTGACGACGCTGACCGGGGCAAGCGCGTCGATCGCGCGCTCCTCCGTCTTCGATGCGGCAACGGTGATGGTATCGAGCGATTGCACCGTCACGGCACCGATCTGCGCGCGCGCGTTCATCACAGGCGCCGCCGCCTGCTGTTCGACTTTCGGCTTCGCCGGCTTGCGCTTCGCCTGCTTGGCGCGCTCCGACGCACGACCAGCCGGCTGCGCGTCCGCGGTCTGGGCGAACCCGGACTCGGAAAGCAGCAACCCGATTGAAACCACTGATGCGCCCAAAATGAGGGCGCGCGAAATCCTAGCCCCGTCAGCCATATTGCCCCAATCCAAAGATCTGCTTTTTGGGTCTGGCTGGCGTGCGCTCGCGAAATGATGCGAGCGGCTTGCTGGCTACCAAAATATACAGTGCGGGCCACCCGCCCGCGCCACGTTCACATTCGTTACGTCGCGGTAACAAAGTGGTCAACAACGGCACGGCACAGTTTATATCGATTGTAAACTGCAGTGATTGGATTGCGGTGCGGGCGACCTGTACAAACAGCCATCCAGAGAACGTTCGGGGCGCAGCAAAGAGGATATGGCGGCAACTTCCGGAGACGATACCGAAGGCGCCGGGGCGCGCACAGCAAATGCCTCACCCGCCGTGAGAAACCTCTCCATGACCGGCAACCGGATCGACAGCCGCGAGCTGTTCCAGAGCGAACGGGAGATCATGATCGCGCATGGCGACGAGATGTACCGGTTGCGTCTGACCTCGCAGAACAAGCTGATCCTGACCAAGTGATCCCTCGATGGCAATTTGTCGCACGCTCGCAGTCCTGCTGATCGCCAGCCTCTTGCCCGTTGAGGCGGCACCCGCCGCAAACACCACCGTGCATGATGCGCGCGACCGCGACGTCATAATCGACAACCCTTCGCGGATCGTCTCGATCGGCGGGGCGATCACCGAAATCCTCTATGCGCTCGGTTTCGAGGACCGCGTCGCCGGCGTCGATGCGACCAGCCTCTATCCGGCGGCGGCGCTGCGCGACAAACCCAATGTCGGCTATATGCGCCAGCTCTCGCCCGAAGGCGTGCTGGGACTCAACCCGTCGCTGGTGCTGGCGGTACAGGGCTCGGGGCCGAAGGAAACCATGGACGTGCTGGAAGCGGCCAAGGTGCCGCTGGTGCTGGTGCCCGAGACCTTCTCCGAGCAGGGATTGCTCGACAAGATCAAGCTGGTCGGCCACGCCATGGATGCCGATCCGCGCGCCGCATGCCTGACCACCGCCGTCGCGCATGATCTCGCACAATTGCGCGAGTTGCGCGCCAAGGTGACGAAGCCGGTGCGGGTGATGTTCGTGATGTCACTGCTCAACGGCCGCGCTATGGCGGCAGGCCAGAAGACGGCGGCGAACGAGATCATCCAGCTCGCCGGCGGCGTCAATGCGGTCGAAGGCTATGACGGCTACAAGATCGTCAGCGACGAGGCGATCGTCGCCGCCAAGCCCGACGTCGTGCTGTCGATCCAGCGCGGCAAGGATTCGCTGGAAGCCGAGGCGATCTATGCGCATCCGGCTTTCGCGCTGACACCGGTCGCGGCAAACAAGAGCTTCATCTCGATGGAAGGCCTGTATCTGCTCGGCTTCGGGCCGCGCACGGCGGCCGCAGCGCGCGACCTTTCGACGAAACTATATCCGGCGCTGGTGCCGCAGGCGGAGAAGTTCGTGCCCGCGGCGCTCACGACGAATTGCCGGCAATGAGCGCCTTGGCGGACGCGCGCGGCAATACCGCCGATCCTCGCACCAAGCGCTCGTTGCGCCCGCCCGCATCGCTGACACTGCTTTGCCTTTGTACCGCGCTTGTCGGCGTTGCGCTCATTGCAGTGACGCTGGGTGCGGCTGGAATTCCCCTCGCCCGCCTGCCTGCCGCGCTCGGCCTATGGAATGACAGCGCGGCCAATCCGCTGGTTGCGCGCGACCAGCTCGTGCTGTGGTCGATCCGGATTCCGCGGATCGTCGCCGCCGCGATGGTCGGCGGCCTCTTGGCGGCGTCCGGCGCGATCATGCAGGGGTTGTTCCGCAATCCCCTCGCCGATCCCGCGCTTGTCGGCGTCTCCAGCGGCGGCGCCTTTGCCGCGGCAGCCGCGATCGTCTTCACCGACAGCCACATCGGCGAGAGCGTCCGCTTCATGCAGCACCAATTGCTGCCGCTGGCGGCGTTCGTCGGCTCGCTCGTGACGACGATCATCCTCTACAGCATCGCGAGCCGCGCCGGACGGACGTCAATTGCGATCTTCTTGCTGGCAGGAATTGCGATCGCCGCGATCGCCAATGCCGGCATCGGGCTTCTGGTCTTCGTCGCCGACGACCGGCAGCTCCGCGATATCACGTTCTGGATGCTGGGTTCGATGAGCGGCGCGACCTGGAGCAAGATCGCGACGCTGGCGCCGGTGCTCACTGTTGCGCTGCTCGCGTGCCTGTCAATCGCGCGCGGGCTCGATGTCCTCGTGCTCGGCGAAGCCGAGGCCTTTCACAGCGGCGTCGATGTCGAGCGGTTGAAACGGATCTCCATCATCCTGGTCTCGGCCATGACCGGGGTCGCCGTCTCCGTGTGTGGTGTCGTCGGCTTTGTCGGCATCGTGGTGCCGCATCTGCTGCGGCTCGCGATCGGGCCGGCGCACCGACTGCTGCTGCCGGCCTCCGTGCTGCTCGGGGCCGTGCTCCTGGTCGGCGCCGACACGATGGCCCGCACCATCGTGTCGCCAGCGGAAATGCCGATCGGCATCCTGACGGCGGCGGTCGGCGCGCCGTTCTTCCTCGCCATCCTGCTGCGGCAGCGCAGCCTGGTTTCGCTATGATTCCGATGCTGCAGGCGAGCTCGGTCTCGGTGGTGGTCAGCGGCGCCACGCTGGTCGATGCCGTCGACCTCAGCGTCAATCCGGGCGAGATGATCGCAATCGTCGGGCCGAACGGCGCCGGCAAGTCGACGCTCCTGCGCATGCTGTCCGGCGACATCACGCCGACCCGCGGCACGGTCGAACTGAAGCAGCGCGCGCTCCGCGCCTATCGGCCGCGCGAATTGGCGCGGCATCGCGCCATGCTGTCGCAGCATGTCAACGTCACCTTCCCGTTCACGGTGGAGGAAATCGTCTATATGGGCGCGGGCGACAGTTCGCGCGCGACGGCGGCGCCGCTGGTCGAGTCCGCCTTGGACGAGGTCGGTCTGAGAGGCTTCCGCCATCGCCAGTTGCCGACTCTGTCGGGCGGCGAACAGCAGCGAGCGCATTTCGCCCGCGTGCTGGTGCAGCTCGCCTGCGGCGAAGCGCAGAACGGTCCCGGCCTGTTGCTCCTGGACGAGCCGACGTCGAGCCTCGACCTCAGGCACCAGATCGATCTGGTCGAGACCGCGCGCCGCCGCGCGCAGAACGGCACCGCGGTGATCGCGATCCTGCACGACCTCAACCTCGCGATGCGTTTTGCCGACCGTCTCGTTCTCCTGCATCGCGGCCGGCTTGCGGTCGACGGCGGCCGCAGCGAGGCGATGACCGCGGAGACGATCCGCACCATCTTCGAGGTCGATGCCACGATCGACTATACCGACAGCGGCATCCCCTTCCTGCTGCCGCAAACGATGCGACCGGTGACGTAACGCCGCAGGCATATCCAGCGGCATTCGTTAGAGCGTTTTCGAGCGAAGTGGACACCGGTTCACGTGAAGAAAACGCGTCAAGACAAGAATCTAGAGCTTCGGTTCTGATTCCATCAGAACCGAATATGCTCTAGCCGTCACGAAACTGTCAGCGCCATGTAACACGCGCCTCCCAGAACTCCGCCGCGTTTATCTTCAGGGGAGATCAACATGCGCAAATTACTGCTCTGCTCCGTCGCGTCCGTCGTACTGCTGTCGGGAGCCGCCTTCGCGCAAGGCGAAGGCGAATATCCGGCGACCCTCAAGGGCCACGCCGTGCTTCCGGCGGAAAGCTTCATCGACGCGCCGGCCGATGCACCGAACGATCTCAAGACCTCCGGCAAATACACCACCGGCCGCCGCGTCGACGCGACCGGCACCGTGATGGGCAAGTCCTACGAGCGGCCGACCGGCGTCTCGCTGCCGTTCAAGGGCCAGCCGCTGCAGGGCCATTCCGGCATCAAGGTGATGGCGGACGGCACGTTCTGGGTGCTCACCGACAACGGCATGGGCTCGCGCTACAACTCTGCCGATTCCATGCTGTACCTGAACCGGCACAAGATCGACTGGGCGAGCGGCAAGATCGAGCGTCAGGAAACCGTGTTCCTGCACGACCCCGACAAGAAGGTGCCGTTCCGCATCGTGCATGAGGACACCGCCAAGCGCTATCTCACCGGCGCCGATTTCGACACCGAAGGCTTCCAGATCATCGGTGATACCTTCTGGATCGGCGACGAGTTCGGACCCTACGTGATCAAGGCCGACAAGACCGGCAAGGTGCTGGTGGTGTTCGAGACGACCGCCGATGGCAAGCCGGTGCGCTCGCCCGATCACTGGTCGGTGCAGTCGCCGGGCGCGCCGGGCGCGAGCTACACCACCGTCAACTTGCGCCGCTCCAAGGGTTACGAGGGCTTTGCGTCCTCGAAGGACGGCAAGTTCCTGTACGGCCTGCTCGAGGGCCCGCTGTGGGATCCCGAGAAGAAGGACTGGGAGAAGGTCGACGGCAAGGAAGCCTCACGCATCCTCGAGTTCGACGTCGCGAACGAGAAATTCACCGGCCGCTACTGGCAATATGTGTTCGAGCAGAACGGCAATGCCATCGGCGACTTCAACATGATCGACGGCGCCGCCGGCCTGATCATCGAGCGCGACAATGGCGAAGGCACCGCGGACAAGGCCTGCCCGCAGGGACAGCGCGGCGAGAACTGCTTCCCGGACCTGGCGAAGTTCAAGCGCGTCTACAAGATCGAGCTCTCGGACGCCAATGTCGGCAAGCCCGTGCGCAAGGTCGGCTATATCGACCTGATGAAGATCCGCGATCCCGACAAGAAGGCGAAGAAGCCGCTCAATGACGGCGTGCTGACCTTCCCGTTCTTCACCATCGAGAACGTCGACAAGGTCGACGACACCCATATCATCGTCGGCAACGACAACAACCTGCCGTTCTCCTCGAGCCGCGATCCCAACAAGGCCGACGACAACGAATTCGTGCTGCTGGAAGTCGGCGACTTCCTGAAGGCGAAGTGAGCTCTGCTCCCTCTCCCCGTTCTTCACGGGGAGAGGGTCGGGGTGAGGGGCTCTCTCCACGCAGACGGTGACAGACGGATTCTAGGAGGTTGGACCACACCACGATTTGTTAGCAAAAACACATCTAACCCCCATCTATTTGGGCTGTTCGATCACCCCACACCCCCCGCCTGAGTACGACCCTCATGTTCTTTGGGCCTCTGAGTCGCCCTGTGAGCTT
>NZ_JBVAPG010000277.1:0-5907 GCF_055413685.1 Bradyrhizobium sp. LeoA1Lang
CGGAGCGCGAGGGACGCGATCCCAACCTCGAACGGCTGCGTGTCTTCGACGAGAACCGGGCCGAGACGTTGAGGCGCATCCAGCGCCGTCCGGAGATCGTGCTCGACATGATTTCGCGGGAAAAGAGTGTGTTCGATGAGCGGGATGTCGGCAAGCTCCTGCATCGCTATGTCGACGATGCCGGAACATTCCAGCACTTGATGGCGCGGGTGCTGCAAAGCCCCGATGCGCTGCGGCTGGAAGGCGAGTCGATCGACTTCGCCACGGGCGCGCGGGCGCCGGCAAAATACACCACCCGCGAGCTGATCCGGCTCGAAGCGGAGATGGCACGGCGCGCGGTCCATCTCTCAGGCAGCACGGCTTTCGCGGTGAAGGCACCGGTCATCGCGGCCGTCTCCGCGCGGCACGCCAACCTCTCGGCCGAGCAGCGCTCCGCCATCGCGCATCTGGCATCCGGAGAGAGGATCGCGGCGGTTGTCGGCCGTGCCGGGGCGGGCAAGACCACAATGATGCGGGCCGCGCGTGAGGTGTGGGAGGCCGCTGGCTACCGCGTGGTTGGCGGCGCCTTGGCGGGCAAGGCGGCCGAGGGATTGGAGAAGGACGCGGGCATCGAATCCCGCACGCTCGCCTCCTGGGAATTGCGATGGAAGAGCGGTCGGGACGGCCTCGATGATCGAACGGTTTTTGTCCTGGACGAGGCCGGCATGGTCGCCTCGCGGCAGATGGCGCTGTTCGTCGAAACAGCGTCAAAGGCGGGGGCGAAGCTCGTCCTGGTCGGCGATCCGGAGCAGCTCCAGCCGATCGAAGCGGGGGCGGCGTTTCGCGCGATTGTCGAACGCATCGGCTATGCCGAGCTCGAGACGATCTATCGCCAGCGCCAGCAATGGATGCGCGACGCCTCGCTCGATCTTGCCCGTGGCCGGACGGTGCAGGCCCTGTCTGCCTATGGTCACCACGGACGTCTGTTCGGCTCGGAGTTGAAGGCGCAGGCAATCGACAATCTCATCGCCGATTGGAATCGCGACTACGATCCGTCCAAGTCAACATTGATCCTGGCGCATCTGCGCCGCGACGTCCGCGCGCTGAACGAAATGGCGCGGGCTAAACTCGTCGAGCGCGGTCTCGTCGAAGAGGGACATGCCTTCCGGACCGAGGACGGCGAGCGCCGGTTTGCGCCGGGCGACCAGATCGTCTTCCTGAAGAACGAGGGCTTGCTTGGCGTCAAGAACGGCATGATCGGCAAGGTCGTGGAAGCCGAGCCGGCGCGCCTGGTCGCCGAGATCGGTGAGGGCGAGGGCCGCCGCCGCGTCGAGGTCGATCAGCGCTTCTATCGCAATATCGACCACGGCTATGCGACGACCGTGCATAAGGCGCAAGGAGCGACGGTCGACCGGGTCAAGGTGCTGGCAACGCTGTCCCTCGACAAGCACCTGACCTATGTCGCGCTGACCCGCCATCGCGAGGATGTGGCGCTCTACTATGGCCGGCGTTCGTTCCAGAAGGCCGGTGGCCTGATCCCGATCCTGTCGCAGCGCCGGGCCAAGGAGACCACCCTCGATTACGAACGCGGCAGCCTCTATCGCGATGCGCCGCGTTTTGCCGCGAACCGTGGACTGCATATCGTCAAGGTGGCGCGCACGCTCGTGAACGATCGTCTGCGCTGGACGGTTAGCCAGAAGCAGCGCCTTGCCGACCTCGGCCGTCGGCTGCGTGCGCTCGGCGAAAAACTCGGCCTCGTCAATGGCCGTAGACCCATCATCAGCACCGCACACAAGGAGGCGAATCTCATGGTCGCCGGGGTGACGACGTTCCCCAAATCCCTCATCGACACCGTCGAGGACAGGATCCTCGCCGACCCCGCCATCAAGAAGCAGTGGGAGGATGTGTCCACCCGCTTCCGCCTCGTCTTTGCCGATCCCGAGCGCGCGTTCCGCGCGACGAACTTCGACGCCATGCTAAAGGATTCCGCCGCGGCAACTTCGACGATCGCCCGTCTCGCCACGAGCCCGCAATCCTTCGGGGCGCTGCGCGGCAAGACCGGTCTGATGGCGGGCAAGGCCGACAAGCAGAAGCGCCAACGCGCCGAGGCCAATGTGCCAGCGCTCAAGCGCGACATCGAGCGTTACTTGCGTCTGCGCGTCGAGGCCGAGCACAAGCATGAAGCCGAGGAACGCGCGAACCGGCATCGCGTCGCGATCGACATCCCCGCTGTGTCGCGCGAGGCGCATCGCGTGCTCGAGCGCGTACGGGATGCCATCGACCGCAATTACCTCCCGAGCGCGCTCGAGTTCGCGCTCGCCGACCGGATGGTGAAAGCGGAGATTGACGGTTTCAACAAGGCCATCGCCGAGCGCTTTGGCGATCGCACATTCCTGCCGAATGCCGCCGAAGAACCCAACGGGCAGACCCTCGAGAAGGCGGCGGCCGGCATGGATCCGGCGCGGCGCGAGCAGCTGAAAGCAGCCTGGCCCGCCATGCGCGCGGCACAGCAGCTCGCAGCAGGGGAGCGCACCGCGCAGGCGCTCAAACAGGCCGAGGCGCAGCGTCTGACCCAGAGCCGGGGACAGACCCTGAAATGACCATTCGGCGCTCCCTTCTGGTCATCCTGGCGGTCGGCTCCAGCCTCCTATTGGCCGTGGCGGGTGCCGGCTGGTGCGCCGGGCTGCGCGTCAACATGACGCCGAGCTATCCGCGCGGCCTGTGGCGGATCGAGCCGCTGGATCGGCCGGCCGCCGCCGGCGATCTCGTCTTCATCTGCCCGCCGGTCACAGCCGAGTTCGAACGCGCGTTCGCGCGCGGTTACATCCGGCGCGGACTTTGCGCCGGTGGCTTAAGCCCACTCGTCAAGACCGTCGCCGCCGTCGGCGGCCAACACGTTGATGTGGCTGATCAGGTCTCGATCGACGGCCGTCAGCTCCCCGATTCCGATGTCCGGCATACCGATGCCGCCGGCCGTCCTCTCGCGCCGTTTGCCGGCGGCGTCATCCCCGCGGGGGACGCCTATCTCCACTCTGATTTCGCAGGCTCCTATGATTCCCGCTACTTCGGCCCGATCCCGTCATCGGGCGTTCTCGGCCTCGCCCGACCCGTCTTCACCTTCGGTCCCTAGCGTCTGTCGCGGTGCCGCGATGGCTGTCGCCGCGGTTGCAGTCGGGGCTGCTGCCTGGTGCGGTCACGCGCTCGCCCTGCCGCTCGCCTGCGCCTTCCCGACGTTGTGGGCGTTCGCGCCGTCACGGTCGATCTCAGCGGTGGTGAGCGCCGCCTATTTCCTTGCGGCATCGCGCGGGCTGCCGCAGGGCGTCGTCAATTTCTACGGCACTGATCTCGGCGTCAGCATCGCCTTGTGGAGCGGCGCGGCGGCCATCTTCGTCCTTGTTCACGCCACGCTTTGGCAAAGCCGGCCGGGATGGGAGAGGGCGCTTTGGTTTGGGCTCGGGGCGGTCTTGATGAGCCTGCCGCCTTTCGGGGTCGTTGGATGGGCGCAGCCGATCACGGCGGCCGGCGTTCTGTTCCCCGGCTGGGGATGGTGGGGACTGGGCGCGACCGGAGCGATCCTGCTCACCATGACGACTGGCAAGTGGCCCGTCGCGGCGATCGCCGCGGCCAGCTTCTGGGGCTGGTCGGCCGCGCACTGGATCGCGCCGTCACAACCATCCGGATGGGCTGGCCTCGATACCAGGCTTGGGAGCGCGCTCGGCCGGGCTCTGGACCTCGATCAATCCGAGGCGCTTCTCCAGCGCGTTTGCGAAGCGGGCGCGGCCGGCGCGCGCGTTGTCTTGCTTCCCGAGAGTGCGGCCGGGCTGTGGACGCCGACCACGAGCGGCTTCTGGATGGACGGTCTGCGCAACACCGAGATGACGGTGATCGCCGGTACCGCGATCGTCGATCGCGAAGGCTATGACAACGCCATGGTGGAGATCGCCGCCGGCCGCGCACGCCAGCTCTATGGCGAACGCATGCCAGTGCCGGTCTCGATGTGGCAACCCTGGCTCGCTTGCGGGGCAAAGGCCAGCTTCTTCGGCAATCCCGTCGTCGAGTCCGTCAGCCGGCGCATCGCGCCCTTGATCTGTTACGAGCAACTGCTCGTCTGGCCCGTCCTGCAGTCGATGCTCCAGTCGCCCGACGTGCTTGTCGCGATCGGCAACGACTGGTGGACCGCCGGCACCAACGTCCTCGCGATTCAGAGAGCCAGCACCCAAGCCTGGGCGCGCCTGTTCGCCCTGCCGCTCGTGCTCTCGTTCAACACCTGAAGGGGATCAGCATGATCGATGCCACCACCATTCATCAATGCGCCGATCCGGGTCTGAAGCCCGCGATCATCGAGAAATTCATCCGCGCGGCCGGGGCATCCGATCCGCTCGCCGTCACCGTCCGGACCGGCAACCGCGTCATTCTGGTGACGCCGCCCAAGACGCCGGATGATGCCGTGGAGCTGGTCCGCCGTTACGTCGGCCAGGCGATGGTCCGCGTCGGCGTGACCCAATATCCGGTCGGGCTCGGCGTCACCGATGTCGCCGAACTCAAGGCCGATCTGGTCGATACCTGCGCCAATATCAGGATGGGCACCGCACTGTTCGGCAAGGTTTATCGCATCGTCACGAAATGGTATGGCGCGCCGGTCGACGAGGCGTTCGGCGATGCGATCGACGCGTGGAAAACCGGGTATTTCGACGGGAAATATGTATTCGACGAGCCCGATCCCGGCGCCCTGCCAGCCCGCAACGCGGGGTCGGATGCTGGCGACAAACCCGCGGATGGTGACGCGGCGAGGCCTACGAGCCGTCCGGACGATGGGACCCGACAGGACAAGAAGCCGGATGATCCCAACAGGGCAGGCATCAGGATCGATCTGACGGGCATTGGCGTCAGCAAGCCGAAATAGGCCTTTGCGGATAGCAATGACCTCGGTCGGAAAGGCGCCACGATCTAATAGTGGCAGCGCTCCCCATCCGCGAGTAGCCTGTGCTCAACTCCAGTTGAGCCACTGGAGTTCATCCGAACGAACGCTCGATCGTGCGGCGCACACGCACCTCGCCTGGACCGACGTGGTACTCTTTTATGACGCGGCCTTCCAGTGCTCGCTCAGCCTGAGTGGAGCGGTTGCGCTGGCGCAGGTAGTCGTGCCATGTGTGGAAGTGATAGCGCTCGATCCACACATCTGGATCCGCCATGTTTCGCGCGATCGACCAGCCGTAGGCGCCGTTACGCTGCCGGACGAGCCGAAGTTGCTGCATAACCTCCCGAAACCCAGGCGCGTTTCTCTGCACAACCCGATATTCGATCTCGATCACAACAGGTCCGTCGCGCCCGGTGATGGGCACCAGCACCTTTGGGTCCTCAAGGAGGCTTCCCTCTTCCACACGCGCCCTCACGGGCGGCATCCGTAGCCGCAGGCCGACCAGTGGCGATGCAACCATCAACGCGGCGGCAACGAGGAGGGCAGTTTCGACACCAGCGACCTCCGCCAAATGCCCCCAAGCCCAGCTGCCGAGCGCCAGCCCATCGGCTGAGGCCGCTTGATAGGCTGCCAGAGACCGTGCTGCGACCCAGCGGGGCGCAGAAAGCTGTACGCCAACGTTCAACAGAGTCCAACAGAGGGTCCACCCAGCACCAGCCACCACCAGTCCCAGTCCGGCGATCACTGGATTTCGGCTGAATGCCATAACAGCAATGCCCGTGCCCATAGCGAGCGCGCAGCATCGCATCGCTGCTTCAGCGCTCAAGTGCTTGCGCACCAACCCGATATTTGCCGCTCCGATGACAGCTCCCGCGCCAAAGGCGCCTAGTGGTTCATCACAGTGATTTTGACGTTTTGATACCGAGCCATTCGAGGATCGGCAAGTTTTCGGGTGGCAGGAGAATCTCGATGCTTCGGGGAACGCCGGGCTGACGGCGAATGAAGCCGTT
>NZ_JBVAPG010000278.1:0-5879 GCF_055413685.1 Bradyrhizobium sp. LeoA1Lang
ATCTCCCGAAGCGACGCCGCCCACAACGCAAGCGTCTCCTCAATCGACGCTGCCTGCGTCCACGATCTTCGAATCATGGTTGCCCATGGATTCAGAAACCCACTAAAAAAACAACTGTAATGCTAAGTCGCAGTCCTGATCCCGATAATCGCTTTCCCGGAACACCGAAAGGTCTAAGGTCTGTTTCGGGAACCTTTAATGGTCGCAGCGTCGCGAGGGTCTTGCCTGCGGCGCCAAATTCAAAAACTGCCTGCCGGAGCACAGCATGCCGATCTACAAAGCCCCAGTCGAAGATGTGAGTTTCCTGCTCAATGACGTCTTCCAGATCGACCGCTACGATAACCTGCCGGGTTTCACCGACGCATCGGCTGACGTGCGCGAAGCCATCCTGGGCGAGGCGGCGAAGCTTTCCGAAGAAGTGTTGCAGCCGCTCAACCGTGTCGGCGACCTCGAAGGCTGCGCCCGCCACGACGATGGCTCGGTGACGACGCCGAAAGGTTTCAAGGAAGCCTATAAGCAGGTGGCCGAAGGCGGCTGGCTCGGACTCTCGGCGCCGACGGAATATGGCGGGCAGGGCCTGCCGGTGACGCTGAGCCAGGCGGTCAACGAATTCCAGATCTCGGCCAACATGGCGTTCTCCATGTATGGCGGTCTCACCATGGGTGCGACCGCGGCGCTCCTGGTGCACGGCACGGACGAGCAGAAGACGACCTATGTCCCGAAGATGGTGGCGGGCGAATGGACCGGCACCATGAACCTCACCGAGCCGCATTGCGGCACCGATCTCGGGCTGTTGCGGACCAAGGCCGTGCCCCAGGCCGATGGCAGCTTCAAGATCACGGGCACCAAGATCTTCATCTCGGCCGGCGAGCACGACCTTACCGACAACATCATCCACCTCGTGCTCGCGCGCATCGAAGGTGCGCCGGCTGGCATCAAGGGCGTCTCGCTGTTCGTGGTGCCGAAATTCCTGGTCAATGCCGATGGCTCGCTCGGGGCACGCAACGGCGTCACCTGCGGCTCGATCGAGCACAAGATGGGCATTCACGGCAATTCCACCTGCGTCATGAATTACGACAATGCCACCGGCTGGCTGATCGGCCAGGAGAACAAGGGCATGCAGGGCATGTTCGTGATGATGAACGAAGCCCGGCTCGGCGTCGCCGTGCAGGGCCTCGCGCAGTCCGAGGTCGCCTATCAGAACGCCGTAGCTTATGCGCGCGAGCGCCTGCAGGGCCGCTCGCTGACCGGCACGAAGGAGCCGGAGAAGCCGGCCGATCCGATCATCGTGCATCCCGATGTCCGCCGTACGCTGCTGACGATCCGCGCCTTCAACGAGGCGGCGCGCGCCATGGTGATCTGGACCGCGCTGAAGAGCGACGTCGCCCATCGCTCGAACGATCCCAAGGACCGCCAGGAGGCCGACGACCATATGGGCCTGATGACGCCGGTCCTGAAGGGCGTGCTCACCGACACCGGCTTTGCCAACACCGTGCTGGCGCAGCAGATGTATGGCGGCCACGGCTATATCGCCGAGCAGGGCATGGAGCAGTTCGTGCGCGATGCGCGTATTTCGATGATTTATGAGGGCGCCAATGGCATCCAGGCGCTCGATCTCGTCGGCCGTAAGCTGCCGCGCGACGGTGGCCGCGCGGTGATGGCGTTCTTCGGCGAGGTCGGCGCTTACGCCAAGGAGCACGGCGGCGACGAAGGCATGAAGCCGTTCGTGACCCCGCTCTCCGCCGCGCTCGGCCATCTGCAGCAGGCGACCGGCTGGCTGATGCAGAACGCGATGACCAAGCCCGACAATGCCGGCGCCGCCGCGACCGACTACATGAAATTGTTCGGGCTGGTTGCGCTCGGCTACATGTGGGCGCGGATGGCGAAGGTGACGCAGGACAAGATCGCCGCCGGCGGCGCAACGCCTTACCTCTCGACCAAGCTCGTGACCGGCCGCTTCTTCATGGAGAAACTGCTGCCGGAGACGGCCGTGCATCTCGCGCGCGTCCAGAGCGGCAGCGGTACCACGATGGAATTGGCGGCCGAAGCATTCTGAAGAATCTTCGGCAGCTACCCCGCGGCTTCGGCCGGTTCGGCTATATATTATGATCCTCATCTAAGGAGGGCGTCATGCCTGAGGCATATATCTACGATCACGTTCGTACCCCGCGCGGCCGCGGCAAGCCCGACGGCGCGCTGCACGAAGTCACCGCGCTGGCGCTCGCCACCGTCCCGCTGAAGGCGCTGAAGGAGCGCAACAACATTGCCGAAGACGTCGTCGACGACGTCGTGCTCGGCATCGTCGATCCCGTCGGCGAAGCCGGCTCCGACATGGCCCGCTTCGCGGCGCTGAAATCCGGCCTCGGCGAGAAGGTGCCGGGCGTGCAGATCAGCCGCTTCTGCGCTTCGGGCCTCGATGCCGTGAATTTTGCCGCCGCCCAGATCATGAGCGGGCAGCATGAACTGGTGATCGGCGGCGGTGCGGAGTCCATGAGCCGGGTCGGCATCGGCGCGTCCGGCGGCGCCTGGCCGATGGACCCCTCGATGGCGGTGCCGGCCTATTTCATGCCGCAGGGCATCTCGGCCGACCTGATCGCGACCAAATACGGCTTCTCCCGCGACGATGTCGACGCCTACGCTGTGCAGAGCCAGCAGCGCGCCGCTAAGTCCTGGGACGAAGGGCGCTTCGACAAATCGGTGGTGCCGGTGAAGGACGTCAACGGCCTCACCATCCTCGCCAAGGACGAGCATATGCGGCCCACGACCACGATGCAGTCGCTGGCGCAGCTCCAGCCGTCGTTCGCGGCGATGGCCGCGATGGCGGGTTTCGATGCCGTGGCGGTGCAGTCGCATCCGGAGATCGAGAAGGTCAATTACGTGCATCACGCCGGCAATTCCTCAGGGATTGTCGACGGCGCCGGCGCGGTGCTGCTCGGCAGCAAGGAAGCGGGTGAGAAGTACGGCCTGAAGCCGCGTGCGAAGATCCGCGCCTTTGCCAATATCGGCTCGGAGCCCGCGATGATGCTGACCGGGCCGGTCGACGTCACTGAAAAGCTGTTCGCCCGCTCCGGCATGAAGAAGTCGGACATCGATCTGTTCGAGCTGAATGAAGCCTTCGCCTCGGTGGTGCTGCGCTACATCCAGGCCTTCGACATCGATAACGCCAAGATCAACGTCAATGGCGGCGCGATCGCGCTCGGCCATCCGCTTGGCGCGACCGGCGCGATGATCCTGGGGACCGTGCTCGACGAGCTCGAGCGCACCGACAAGTCGACCGCGCTGGTGACCTTGTGCATCGGCGGTGGCATGGGCACCGCGACCATCATCGAACGCGTATGAAGCCGTAGGGTGGGCAAAGCGAAGCGTGCCCACCATCGAATTCTCAGCAAGTGATGGTGGGCACGGCGCAAGTGCGCCTTTGCCCACCCTACGATCCGAGCTTAGAACAACCGCCAGCGCCTTACCGGCAGCCGGCATCGAGGGAGCACCACATGGCCTTCAAGAATTTCAAATTCGAAACCGACGCCGACGGCATTGCGCTCGTCACCTGGGACATTCCGGGACGTTCGATGAACGTGCTGGACGAAACCTCGGTCCTCGAGCTCGAGGAGATCGTCAAGCAGACCACGGCGGATGCTGCGATCAAGGGCGTCGTCATCACCTCGAGCAAGGAAGCCTTCTGCGCCGGCGCCGACCTCTCGATGCTCGAGGGCATGAGCCGCACCTATGCGCAGCTCCTGCAAGAGAAGGGCGAGGTCGCGGCCAATCAGGTGCTGTTCGAGCAGAGCCGCCGTTTCTCGCAGGTGTTCCGCTCGATCGAGACCTCGGGCAAGCCGTGGGTCGCCGCCATCAACGGGCTCGCGCTCGGCGGCGGCTTCGAGATCACGCTGTCCTGCCACTACCGCGTCGCCGCGGAGAATCCGAAGACCCGGCTCGGCCTGCCCGAGATCAAGGTCGGCCTGTTCCCCGGCGCCGGCGGCACCCAGCGCGTGCCGCGGATCGTGCCGCCGCAGGACGCGATGCAGCTCCTGTTGAAGGGCGAGGCGATCAACCTCGCAAGAGCCAAGCAGCTCAACCTGATCCACGCGATCGTGCCGCCCGGCGAACTGGTCAAGGCTGCGAAGGACTGGATCAAGGGCGGCGGCAAGGCGGTCGCGCCATGGGATGAGAAGGGCTTCAGGCTGCCCGGCGGCCCCGTCTTCTCGAAGATGGGCATGCAGATGTTCCCGGCGGGCAATGCGATCTACCGCCGCGAGACCTATGACAATTATCCGGCGGCGCGCGCCATCATGAGCTGCGTCTACGAAGGCCTGCAGTTGCCGATCGACGCCGCGCTGCGCGTCGAGTCCCGCTACTTCACGCAAGTGCTGCGCTCCAAGGAAGCGGCGGCGATGATCCGCTCGCTCTTCCTGTCGATGCAGGAACTGAACAAGGGCGCCCGCCGTCCTGCGGGCGTGCCGCCGACCAAGGTCAAGAAGCTTGCCATAATCGGCGCCGGCTTCATGGGCGCCAGCGTCGGCTACGTCTCGGCCAAGGCCGGCATCGATGTCGTGCTGATCGATCGCGACCAGGAGAGCGCCGACAAGGGCAAGGCCCACGCCAAAAGCGTGATCGACGGTCTTGTCGCCAAGGGCCGCGCGAAGGAGGCCGAGCGCGATGCGCTGCTGTCGCGCATCACCGCGACCGCCGACTACAACGTGTTGAAGGACTGCGACCTCGTTATCGAGGCGGTGTTCGAGGATCGCAAGGTCAAGGCTGATACCTATGCCAAGGCGCAGCCGCTCTTGAAGGGTGACGCGATCTTCGCCTCCAACACCTCGACGCTGCCGATCAATTCGCTGGCCGAGGAATTCAAGCACCAGGGCAAGTTCATCGGCATCCACTTCTTCTCGCCGGTCGAGAAGATGATGCTGGTCGAGATCATCCTCGGCAAGAACACCGGCGACGCCGCGCTCGCGACCGCGCTGGACTATGTCCGCGCCATCGGCAAGACGCCGATCGTGGTCAATGACTCCCGCGGCTTCTTCGCCAACCGCTGCGTGATGCGCTACATCGCGGAAGGCAACGAGATGTTCCTGGAAGGCGTGCCGGCGGCCATGATCGAGAACACCGCCAAGATGGCCGGCATGCCGGTCGGGCCGCTGTCGCTGTCGGACGAGGTCGCGCTCGACCTCGGCCTGAAGATCATGAAGGCGACCGAAGCCGATCTTGGCCCCAACGCCATCAACCAGGATCACAAGAAGCTGATGGTTGAAATGGTCGAGAAGCAGGGCCGCTTTGGCCGCAAGAATGCCAAGGGCTTCTACGACTATCCGGAGAAGGGCAAGGGCCAGAAGAGCCTGTGGCCCGGGCTTGGCGGGCTGCAGCCGAAGCACCTCGATCCGGATACGCTTGATGTCGAGGAATTGAAGCAGCGCTTCCTGGTGGTGCAGGCGGTGGAAGCCGCACGCACGGTGGAGGATCATGTCATCACCGACGTGCGCGAGGCCGATGTCGGCTCGATCCTGGGCTTCGGCTTCGCGCCGTTCACCGGCGGCACGCTGTCCTATATCGACTTCATGGGCACGAAGAAATTCGTCGAGCTCTGCCACAAGTTCGAGGCCAAATACGGCTCCCGCTTCACCCCGCCGAAGCTCCTGGTCGAGATGGCGGCCAAGGGCGAAACCTTCTACGGCCGCTTCCCGCCGAAGAAGCCGGTGGTGGAAGCCGCGGAGTAGGGGTGGTGTCTTGTCGTCCCGGGCAAGCGAAGCGCGACCCGGGACCCATATGTGGACGGCCCCCGTGGCACAAGAGCTTTTGAGGTGATCGGATCGCTTGCATCCATATGTCCGGCCTGTTTGATGCGATCGGATGATCGCTGGCCAAGATGGGATGCGCGA
>NZ_JBVAPG010000279.1:0-5877 GCF_055413685.1 Bradyrhizobium sp. LeoA1Lang
GTGCGGCCCTTCAAGCTCACCACAATCCCATGACGATCAAGCCCGTTGCCCATGTCACAAGGGCCGCGTAACATTCATTCTGGCAACGTCGGCCCGACGTAGTTCAACACCGATCGGGACATCCCCCCGCGATCCTCCCCCGAGAGACCGGCTCAAGCCGTTGCCAGGCACATAACGATGTCCGGCACATAACTGCGATTTTGTTACCGGTAACAAAATCGCAGACCACGAATGTCGGCGCGCCGCCGAGGAAGGCGAAAAGGTTGACGTGGAGGCGGATCCAGTCGGCGAGCCCCTCGCTTGGGCAGGCCTCGGCGTACGTATAATTGGACGCGCCCATCGCCGCGACGAACAGCTTCATCGACTGCACTTCCCCACTTGAGGGGGCGATGACGTCGATGGTGTCGCCGGCGAAATCCACGAAGACCTTCTCGCCGCCCAGATGGGTCTGCCGCATCGAAGGCCGGGCACGCCCCTTCCAGGCCTCGTAGGTCGTGCAGAACCATGTGTAGCCGAAGCCATCGGGATGGCTGGCGCGATACTCGTCCCACAGCAGCCGGCGGGTCACGTTGCGCCGGCGCAGCTCCTTGTCGACATAGCCCCAGTCGGGAATGGGCCGCTGGGGGCTCTGCGACGCCGGCTTCGGCGCAGGGAAAAGCAGCAGCTCCAGGTCCTCGTCGGTCATTCCGGCCGGCAACGGCCAGTTCAGCCCGGCAGCCCCGGCTCGGCGCAGATAGCTGTGCACGGCGCCGTTGCTGATGCCCAGGGTGCGCGCAATGGCTCGCTCCGGCAAGCCTTGAACATGTTTTAAGCGGAGAACCTCTTTGATCCGGCGCATCGACAATCTCTGGGTGGGCATCGGCCTTCCTCGTTCACTGACGAGGCAGTTCCTAAGCCGGTTGAGTTGTCGGCCGAAGCGGGCTGAGCTGCTGAAAACTTGCTCACGATCCCGCGAAATCCGTGCTCACGATCGTCTGAAATCTCTGCTCACGATCCCCTGAAATCCGTGCTCACGATCCCGCGAAACATGCACGTCGCTTCCTCAATGCGATGCGTGATAGGCTTGGGAAATTTACGCTGACGCTCCACCCGGATAAGACCCGCCTGATTGAGTTCGGCCGCTTTGCGGCGACTGATCGCAAGAGGCGCGGGCTTGGAAAGCCGGAAACTTTCGCGTTCTTGGGCTTCACCTTCATCTGTGGATTATCGCGCCGCGGCACCTTCCAGCTTCAGCGGAAGACCCGACGCGACCGCATGCGGGCCAAGCTGAAGGACATCAAGGCAGAGCTACGGCGTCGAATGCACCATCCGATACCAGAACAGGGAAAGTGGCTGAGGCAGGTAGCGACTGGTCACTTCGCCTACTATGCGGTCCCAACCAATAGTCGGTCGCTCTCGGCGTTCCGGCACTGTGTAACCGACCTCTGGCGACGAACGCTCCGGCGGCGCAGCCAGAAAGACGGGTTCACATGGGAGCGTATGGCGAAGCTGATCAACGACTGGCTTCCCCCGCCGCGCATCCTTCATCCCTGGCCCGACAAACGCTTTGACGTCAAGCACCCAAGGTAGGAGCCGGATGCCTTAGTTGGGCGAGTCCGGATCTGTGCGGGTTGCGCCTTGCAAGCGCGTTGAAGTCTGCCGTCTGCGATGACGGCCGCGGCAAAGCCTAGCGAGCAGCCGCGAACCAAGTCTTGCGTGGCGTCCGGTAACGGCCGCTGCGAAGCGTAGACAGGGAGGTTGTAGGCCGGAATGAAGTGAACGGGAAAATAGCCCCGAAATCGATCGTGATCGGAGTAGCTGACCCTCTCCCGTAACGGGGAAGGCGGAACCAAAGACCGCGCGAACGCGAGCAGTCTAAGGTGCTCCCGGGGTTCGTACCGCCAGCATGCAACCAAAGGCGTTGACGTGAACAAGGGAGATCCATCCGGTTCAAGCGCACGCTTGTAGGACCTGCCAAGGCGAAGAGGTGAGAAGGGTCTGATGACCGGGTGGAAGTCATACTGACTGATAGTACTCCGAGGACGGGAGAGCCGGCCACACGGGGAAGCGGTCAGCGGTAGTTGAATTGTTCTTGGGCGACATGGGCTCCATGCAACGGGAGTTACGGCCTTCTATTCAAAGAGAAGATCAGCTGACCATGGAAACGAAACTTGAACAGATAGCAGTGAAAGCTCGAAGGGAGCCAAATCTCCGCTTCACCTCGCTGGCCCATCATATCACGCGCGACCGGGTGCTGGAGAATCTATCAAAGATTCCGAAGCGATCCGCCGCCGGGGTGGACGGTCAGACGGTGGAGGCGGCGAAGGAGAGCTTCGAGGGCTGGATAGAGCCGGTGCTCCAATCCATCCACCGCCAGGGATATCGCGCGCCTAACATTCGGCGGGTCTATATCCCCAAGCCTGGCAAGACGGAGAAGCGCCCCCTCGGGGTTCCAACTGTCGCCGACCGGGCGCTCCAACGCACCACGGCTGAGGTGCTGTCCGCCATCTACGAGCAGGACTTCTTACCCTGCTCGTTCGGCGGCAGGCCGGAGCTCAGCGCCCATCACGCCTTGGCGACCCTCAATGAGGTCATCGCCGGCGGCATGATCGGCTGGGTGCTGGAGGCGGATTTGAAGAACTTCTTCGGGAGTCTCAATCATGATTGGGTCCTCCGGTTTGTCGAACATCGAGTAGGCGATCCGCGCCTGATCAGCTTGATCCGGCGTTGGTTGAAAGCGGGCGTCTTGGAAGATGGAGCGGTTCATCCGAGCGAGCAGGGAACCCCGCAAGGTGGATCGATTAGCGTGCTGCTGAGCAACGTGTACCTTCATTACGTTCTCGACCTCTGGTTTGAACGCGTGGTGAGGGGCCGGTTGCGGGGCGAAGCCCGACTGGTACGCTACATCGATGACTTTGTGATCTGTTTCCAATATCGATCGGACGCCATCCGCGTACAGGATGCCTTGCGTCTACGGTTGGGGAAGTTCGGCCTCACTCTGGAGCCGACCAAGACCAAGTTGGTCGAGTTTGGTCGGTTCGCGCAAAGACACGCTGGCAAACGCGGCAGGAACCGCCCGGAAACTATCTACTTCCTGGGTCTGACGCTCTATTGCACGCGAAACCGAAAAGGTAACTTCAAGGTTGGGATGCGCACCGAGAAATCTCGGCTACGGCGCAGCCTTACGTCTCTGCAAGAGCTAATGCAGCGAATACGACATCAAACGATCAGTGAACAGGTCAGCGAAATCAACGCCGTCCTACGCGGCCACTATGCTTATTACGGCGTCGCTGGAAATCTCCGGAGCCTCGTAAAAGTCTATCGGGTCGTCGAGCGTTACTGGCGCAAGATGTTGTGCAGCCGCAGCTGGGCAGGCCGTCGTCTCACTTGGGATGCCTTCAACCAAATCAAAGAGCGGACACCATTGCTGACACCAAAACTGCGCCTCCCATACGGGAAGCTGCAGGCGCTAGCAGTGCTGTGAACCAACCGCCGAAGAGCGTAGTGCGGTAAATCCGCACGCTACGTTCTGTGGGAACCGGAGGCGGGCGACCGCCTCCGGTGACCCGGTGGGCGACCAGCAATGGTCGTCCCTACCGCGATAGCCTGAGCACGCCTCGAAAGTTACGATGTGAATGCCGACCCGATCGTATGGCGGGGAAGGCCGTGCGGACAGGGAAGCAATCGACGCACGCACCTGTCTGGTTCACCGGGGTAATGGGCACGGCACGTTGGAAAGGTAGTACGGGTAATCGGGGGAGACCCGTCTTGGTCGAAGGTCGCGCCTTCAGCATTGAGTAGTCGATGGACCGGACGGGAGTCGGACAGGGTCAAAGGTACCGATGAAACCGGGTAATTCCGGCGGAGGAAAGGACCCTGACTTCAGGTGCGCTTTTGAAGATGGCGAGGGAAAGGGTAGATTGGCGATGAGCCTTGAAACGCCCGATAAGATCAGGAGCCTTCAGAGAAAGCTTTATTGCAAAGCGAAGGCGGAGCCCGCCTTCCGCTTCTACGTGCTGTACGACAAGATCTGCCGCGAGGACATTCTGAGCCATGCCTACAAGCTGGCCCGCGCCAACGCGGGTGCGCCGGGAGTGGACGGAATAACTTTCGAACAGATCGACGCGTCGGGACTCGAAGCATGGTTGGCTGGCCTGCGCGATGAACTCGTCACGAAGACCTATCGGCTCGATCCGGTGCGGCGGGTGATGATCCCGAAGCCCGGCGGCGGCGTACGTCCGCTCGGTATCCCAACAATCCGGGACCGGGTCGTCCAAGCTGCTGCAAAGATCGTGCTGGAACCGATCTTCGAGGCGGATTTTGAGGACGGCGCTTATGGATATCGCCCGCGCCGCAACGCGGTCGATGCCGTCAAGGAAGTGCACCGGCTTATGTGCCGGGGCTACACAGATGTTGTTGACGCCGATTTGTCGAAATACTTCGACACGATACCGCACTCGGACCTCCTCAAATCGGTGGCCCGACGCATCGTCGACCGGAATGTGCTGCGGCTGATTAAGTTATGGCTGCGAGTACCGGTCGAGGAGCGGGATAGCAACGGGAAACGGCGCATGAGCGGCGGTAAGAGCAACAAGTGTGGCACACCACAGGGCGGTGTCATCAGTCCGCTGCTCTCCGTCATCTACATGAACCGGTTCCTGAAGCATTGGCGTCTCAGCGGTCGGCGTGAAGCATTCCATGGCCAGATTATCTCCTATGCCGACGACTTCGTCATTCTCAGCCGCGGCCACGCGGAAGACGCATTGACGTGGACGAAAGCGGTGATGACCAAGCTTGGGCTGACACTCAACGAGACTAAAACCTCGGTGAAGAATGCCCGATTGGAAAGCTTTGACTTCCTTGGGTACACGCTCGGACCCCGCCACTTCCGCAATGGCGGGCGGTGGTATCTTGGCGCGGCTCCGTCGAAGAAAAGCGTGCTGCGGATCAAGAGGAAGGTCAGCGAACTGCTGACGCCGGGCAACAAGGGCGCTTGGCCCGAAGTACAAGCACGACTGAACCGCCTTCTGCGCGGCTGGTCCGCTTACTTCAGCTATGGCTCGCTTGCTACGGCTCATCAGGCCGTTGATCGACACGTCTTTGACCGCGTGCTCGCCTTTCTGCGCAGACGACATAAGACGCCAGGACGTGGCGTCAGACGGTTCTCTGATCAGATCTATGGGAACCCTGGCGTACTTGTGCTGAACCGCGTGCGCAAAGTGTCGCCGACGTGCGCCTTGTGACGAAACCTGTCGGAAAGCCGGATGCGGGAAGACCGCACGTCCGGTTGTGTGTCCAGGTAAGGTTAGCATGTTCAGCAGGGGACAGTCCTGCCGGGGTAGAAGTCAGAGCCCCGTAGTTCGGATAGCGGAGGAGATGGAAACAGAACCTACGAAGCCTATCGACAAAATCTCCCTGGGGGAGATTAACGAGTCACCGGGCCGTAATAACAGTGAACGCGTTGTGGCCTCGAAAGTGAGTAAGTCCGAGGGCCGAGCCCGCAACCGAAGGGCGAAGGCAGCATGAGCAGCCGAACACTGACCGACACGGCTGTTCGTCTCGGCGGGGTGGAAGCGACGGCACGGTGACAAGGACATGCCAAGCAACTGGAGAAGCCTTCCTCGTCCCGGCGCGAAATCGCCGGAGCAAGGTAGGCCGTATAACCGGCGACACCGGGAAGGCGGCCGAAGACGAGAAGGTGGCGGCCGGGTCCGTAGTGTGCGCTGGGCAGCGCGTGAATCAGGAGGGTTGAAGTCCCTTCGGTGCTCGAAGGTGCCGTCCGGAACGCGGTTGGAATTTGCTTGGCGCGTTCTCCGGGTAACGTGAAAGTATCGTTTCAGGCGGCGAGGTCAATCGGCTGATCGATGGGTTTTGTGGCGAGGGTCTGCCATCCATCGA
>NZ_JBVAPG010000027.1:0-65600 GCF_055413685.1 Bradyrhizobium sp. LeoA1Lang
CGGGGCCCGGTCGTCGCGCTGCGCTACGCATGGCTCCGCGCGCCGCCCTCTCACCGCAAAAACCCAACCCAACCCTGTTCGTTGAGAGCCTTGACTCACGAAGCCCCATATGAGGGTGGGCAAAGCGCAGCGTGCCCACCTTTCTTGCACCGACCGTGGATGGTGGGCACGCGGAGCCTGTCATCGGGCGCGCGTTCGCGCGACCCGTTGGCTTTGCCCACCCTACGATCCGAGGATTACTTCTCCACCGCGAACGTCAGGCCGGCGTGATCGACCAGCCGCTTGATGAGCTTGTCCTTCATCGCAGCGCCCGGCGTCCAGATGCCGGCGGGAACATCCGGCGCATCGCGCAGCAGGCAGATCGCGCATTCCGAGATCATCTTCGCCGTTGACCCATAGCCGGGATCGCGATCGCCTTTCACCGACGCGCGCACCTGGCGGCCGTCGGGCGCAATCGCGACGTACAGCAGATCATAGCGCCCGTTCTCGCGTTCTTCCTTCGAAGGCCCCTCGCCCGGCTTCGGCGCATTCGGACCGGTCTTCTCGGCGTTCGCGGCCATCACCAGCTTGGCGTTGGCTTCGCCTTTCTCACCGGGACCGGTCAGCACCATCTCGTCGTAGATGAATTCCTTGCCGTAGGGAAAACCCATCAGCATGTTGGAACGGTGGACATTGCGTGTGTTGATGAGCGCCATCATGAACGGCGCGGCCCAGGATTGCAGGTCTTCCTCGTAAGCCGGCCGGTTGCCTCGCGGTTGCTTGGGGCCTTTAAATCCGGGCGTCAGCGCAAAGGGATCGTTCAGGATGGTGATCAGGCTGAGATCGTTGGCGAGTGCAGCGAAGGTTGCCTTGGCGCTTGCCGCGGTGCCGCCCGAAAGTGTGCCACTAAGGCCGCGCACGCGGCCCTTGACGCGGGATGCCGGCGCGCCGAACGTGCGCCTGGCCTCCTCCTGCACGAACAATGCGCCGAGCTCGAACGGCACCGAGTCGAAGCCGCAGGAAAACACGATGCGCGCACCGCTTGCCTTCGCAGCAGCCTCGTGCCTATCGATGATCTGCCGCATCCAGACCGGCTCGCCGCAGAGATCGAAATAATCGACACCCGCTTCCACGCATGCGGCGACGAGGTCGTTGCCATAGAGCTGATACGGGCCGACCGTGCTGATCACCGATTTGGCCTGCCCAACCATGGCTTGCAGCGACGCGATCTCACTTGAATCGGCAACGATCAGCGGCGTGTCCGCAGGCGCGCCAATGGCGTCGCGCACCGCAGCAAGCTTGTCCTTGCTGCGCCCGGCCATCGCCCATGTCAGGCTGTCGCCCTTGTAATGCTGAGCGAGATATTCGGCAACGAGCTGGCCGGTGAAGCCGGTTGCGCCATAGATAACGATGTCGAACTTCGACGACATAGGATGACTTTCCCTGAAACGAACGATTGCCCCTTCTTGTCATTGCGAGCGAAGCGAAGCAATCCATTTCACGGCTTGTGGAGGCGTGGATTGCTTCGTCGCTGTCGCTCCTCGCAATGACGGCAGGAGTTCCTACTTCTTCGCATACGACACGCCCATGCCGGCACGCACGTCGGCCTGGATGCCGTAGGGCGCAATGGGATAGCGCAGGCCGTTCTTGGCGAGCTGTTTCATGCCGGCGATCGCCTTGGCAAGATCGGCCGGCGGCAGCGCCATCAGCATCTCCTCATCAGGCACGCCGCCATAGCGCCGTTCGGCGAAACATGGGAGCGACAACGACGGCTCGCGCGTCTTCAACGCCCGCCCCCAGGAATCCGCGCAGGCGGTCTCGCCAACCACGCCCCATTCGAACTTCTTGTAGCCGGTATATTGCAGCCCATTGATCAGGATGATCATCTGCCCCGGCGTCGCATAGACGAGGCAGATGTCAGGCGGATTGAGGCGGCCGCTGGAGAGCGGGCTTGCCACGAAGGCCTTGTACTGGCCATAGGGCACCACATCCAGCGC
This sequence comes from Bradyrhizobium sp. LeoA1Lang, assembly GCF_055413685.1. Classification (NCBI taxonomy): domain Bacteria; kingdom Pseudomonadati; phylum Pseudomonadota; class Alphaproteobacteria; order Hyphomicrobiales; family Nitrobacteraceae; genus Bradyrhizobium; species Bradyrhizobium sp. LeoA1Lang. The sequence continues at coordinate 1,977 of NZ_JBVAPG010000027.1, forward strand.
CTCCTGGCGCTTGCGCGCATCTTCCGCGGTGCCATGCCAGACCCCGACATAGGATTCTCCCGCAAGCCATTTCTCGTCCTGTGGCGCGAGCCCGATCACGGCGCGGCATTGCGCGCCGACGAGATCATCGGCGGTGACGCCGACCGTCCAGCCGAGCCGCGACGCCATGCTCACGATCTGGTCGGTGGTATGGATCGCAGTCGGGCGCCGGATCTTGGGGATCGCCATCATGTCTTCGACCCGCTCGAACAGCTTCAGGCCGATCACGGTGGTTCTCAGCCTGAGCAGGCTGTTGAGATCGGCCACCATCGTGGCCGGATCGAATTGTTCCGGCGGTGTCGGCTGTTGCATGGCGTAAGTTCCCGGGATGGTTTTGCCCGATCTTAGCCCGATCGACAGCCGGTTGCGACCCGCATTCTAGGGCGTGGACTCATTGAGGCGCGGCCACCGCCGCATCGATGCGAGGTTGCGTGCGCAGCAGCGATGCGGGCGGACATCGCCGACTTGCACGACATCACGACGGCGGATAGACGAGTGATGCGCCGTTCTCGCGCGCCGCGGCGGTCATCGTGGCAATTTCAACGCGCGCCGGTCCCATCAGGTGGAAGACATCTCGTCCATGGTGGAGAAGATAATCGGCGACGAACCGTCGATGGCAACGCCACCAGACGGCTTCCGAACACATGATCGCGCATCGCCGCTCCAAGCTCAATTGCTCCAGTTGCGATAACCCCCTGCGAAACTCGTCAGAGAGCGCGTAGTCCGCATAATTGTGGAAGCTCTGGTTGATCCAGAAGGCATTTACTTCTGATGGCACCGCTTTCGATTTTGGTCGTCGGCCGCCGAGTTCCTCGATCCAGATATAACCGATCTGCCAGGCCGAAAGCGCCTCAGGCAGCTTGTCGATATTGAACTGGGGGTTGGTTCGTGACCGCGGAAAGCTACGGATGTCCGCGACCATCTCGATTGAACCGACTTTCAACAGCTCGACGAATTCGACGATGCTGCGCGTCGCGTGACCGACCGTGTAGATGGGATTGATTTCGATCGGCGTCATGCAAATGAGATCGGACGGCGTTGCTTCACACGATGGAGATAGACCTTTAGAATGCGTTTGGTAGTGGCTGAACTGTTATCTGGACAAGGAGGCTACGGATGGCTGAACGATTCAAGGTCGGCGATCGAGTCCGGTGGAACTCGGAAGCTGGGTATGTCAGCGGCACGATCATCCGGGTTCACACGAAGGATTTCAACTACAAGGGCCATACTCATCGCGCGAGCCCCGAATCTCCGCAGTACGAGATCAAGAGCAGCAAAACAGACCATATTGCCGCTCATAAGGGCGAGGCGCTGACCAAGCTGTCTGAGTAAGCGGCTTAACCTTGATCATCCCTACCGGATTTACGAGTATACGCCCTAGTCGGTTGACGGCCCCGGCAGAAGCTCGTCGGTTCGGCCTACGGCGCGATAGGCGACGAGGCCCATCCACTCGCGCACCGCAAGATCGGTCCGCGACAATCCATCGAGTGCGGTGTTGGTGAACCAGAAGACGTCGTTGCCCGTCCCGACCCGCCAGTCGACAGGGTAAGGCTCAACCGGAAATCCCACTTTACGAAACAGCCCAACGGATCGCGGCATGTGGAACGCCGAAGTCACCAGGAGCCAACGCTCGCCCGCTTTCGGCGCCACCAGCGCCTTGGAGAATTCGGCGTTCTCCCACGTGTTGCGTGATTGCCGCTCCATGATCAGCCGCGATTTCGCGATGCCGAGGTTTTCGAATAGCTCCGCCACGTAATCGGCTTCCTTGGCATCATTGGAAATCAGGTTGGCGCTGCCGCCAGTAAACACCACGCGCGCATTCGGATATTTTCGCGCAAGCTCGGCCGCGGCGATGATGCGGTCGGCTGCGTTACGCACGATCGGCGTATCATGCGAGGCCGAAAGATCGGAATCGACCGAACCGCCGAGCACAATGATGCCATCGGGCGTGCCTTCGGCCGGATTCCAGGGCGGAAAGCGCGCCTCCAGCGGGTAGAGCAATAGGTTTCCAAGCGGCGAGAACCCGGCCACGACAAGCAGCGCCATGACCGCGACCAGAAGCTTGCGGCCAAGTGCGGCAAACCGCGTCGCGAGCAAGATGGCCCCGAGCACGCCGATTCCGATCAGGAAATTGCCCGGCAGCAGCATGACGCCGAGCGTCTTCGACAGCACAAAAAACACCGGCGGCGGCCTCCGATCCGTTCAACCTGGGGGAGCGCCATAGCAGCAATCGGTCCGGCATTCCATCTTGTGCGGATCGGGATGGCACCGATCCGCTTCATGGCCGCGGCATCGGCTCACACAATGATTTCCGCCGGAATGTGATTGGGCAACGATTGATCTGACTGCAAAAGCCCAGTCTAAATGCGATGCACACGTCACACATTACACGCTCGCCCGAGAAATCCCATGACACACCATCATCTCCCCGCGAGCCCCGAGACCTGCCACTGGGGCTTTTTCGAAGCAAAACTTAAGCCGGTGCTTGCGATCAAGAGCGGCGACGAGGTCACCGTCGACACCGTCAGCGGCGGCCCCGATGTGGTGCCCGACCGGGCCAAATTTCACATCCCGCCGGAGCTTGCCGAAATCCATGCGAGGTCCGAGCGGATGCTGCCGGGTCACATCCTCACCGGTCCGATCGCGGTCGAGGGTGCCGAGCCCGGCGATGTGCTGGAGGTCGATATCCTCGATGTCAGCCTGCGGCAGGACTGGGGCTACAACCTGATCCGACCGCTCTCCGGCACCCTGCCCGATGATTTCCATGAACCACGCATCCTCAACATCCCGCTCGATCGTGAGCGCATGGTCGGCCGCCTGCCCTGGGGATTGGAGCTGCCGCTGAAACCGTTCTTCGGCGTGATGGGCGTGGCGCCGCCGCCGGCCTGGGGTCGCATCACCTCGCTGATCCCGCGCGCCATGGGCGGCAATCTCGACAACAAGGAGCTCGGGCCCGGCGCCAAGCTCTATTTGCCGGTGTTCGTAGCAGGCGCGCTGTTCTCCTGCGGCGACGGCCATGGCGTGCAGGGCGACGGCGAGGTCTGCGTCACCGCGATCGAGACCGCGCTGCAAGGCCGCTTCAAATTAACGCTGCGCAAGGACCTGCGGCTCAACTATCCCCGCGCCGAGACCGCCGATCACTACATGACGATGGCGATGGACCCGGACCTCGACCAATGCGTGGTGCGCGCGCTGCGCGACATGATCGCGCTGCTCGGGGAAAAGCGGAATCTGTCGCGCGAGAATGCGTACACGCTGTGCAGCCTCGCCGCCGATCTGCGGGTGACGCAGACCGTGAATGGCTCGAAAGGTATCCACTGCATGATCGCAAAGGCGATCGTGCACGGCTGACTAGCCGCCGTCATTTCGGGGCGCACGAAAATGCGAGCCCGGAATCATCGGCGTGCTCTGTTTCGTGACCGCGGGATTTCCGGGTTCGGTGCTAGGCTTCGCCCGGGAATGACGGATTGCCGCACTTGTGCTTCGCAAGCTGCGCTCGATACAATCGACCCGATACAATCAAACAACGAAAACAAGAACGACAGGGAGACACATGCTGAAAGAGAGACTATCGCCGGCGGAAGAAGCCGCCCGCGAACAGGAAATGCGGCAGGAGCTCGCCGCCTGCCCACGCATCCTCGATCTGATCGCCCGCGGTCCGCTCGGCGATCCCAATGCGGAAGGCGTCATCTATCTGCGCTCACCGCTCGATCCCAATCCGGTCATCCTCTCGAACGAGCAGCTCATGGGTTCGATCAAGGCGGCGGAAAACTTCTTCCGCCGCGAGGGCATCGGCAAGAAGGATGCGGTCGCGATGCTGCTGCCGAGCTGCCCGGCTGCGATTGCCGCGATCTGGGGTGCGGCCGCCTGCGGCATCGCCGAGCCGCTCAATCTCCTGTTCACGCGCGAAGCCATCATCGCCCAGCTCAATGCCATCAAGGCAAAACTGTTGCTGGCGCCGCCACCGGGCATGCCGGGCGGGCTTTACGAGAAGATCGAGGGCCTGCAGCGCGACGTCCCTTCGCTGAAGCGCATCGTGATCGTGCCGCTCGACGGCACCATCGCGTTCGATGGTGAGGTGCTCAAGCCCGATCCGGCGTGGCGCGACGATTACGGCCAGTTGAAGGATTTCTCCGAAGCCGACCGCGTCGCCGTGATGCTGCCGACCGGCGGCACCACCGGCCATCCCAAGGTGGCGCGGCTCACCAACCGCGCGATGGTTGCCTCCACGGTCTCGTCTCGCATGGCACTCGACTTCCGAAAAGGCGAACGCTGCACAATCACGCTGCCGCTGTTCCATGTCGGCGGCCTGTTCTGCACGGTCGCCAACTGCCTGTCGGCTGGCGCGACCATGTTCATCCCCGGCCCCGCCGGCGCGCGCGATCCGGCGCTGATCACGAATTTCTGGAAGATCGTTGAGAAGTACCACGTCAACATCAACGGTAACGTGCCGACCGCGCTCGGGGCCATCGCCGGCGTCCCGGTCGGCGACGCCGATATCTCGTCCTTGCGCGTAACCGCCACCGGCGCCTCGATCTGCCCGCTGGAGATCGAGCGCCGCTATCTAGCGACCTGGGGCGGCCCTTGCATTCAGCAGCTCTACGGCATGACCGAGCTTGCCGGCGCCATCACCCACGACGTCCACGGCATCAAGCCGCGGCCCGAAGCCGTCGGCACCCGTAATCCGCTGGTCGAGCTTGCGATCCTCGCGGGTGGCAAGCTGCACACCAGCCCGTGGCCTTCGCCGGTCGGCGAACTCTTGACCCGTGGGCCGCAGGTCTTCGCGGGCTACGTCGACAAGAAGCAGACCGAAGACGCCTTCCACGACGGCTGGCTGCGCACCGGCGACATCTGCCGGATCGACGCCGATGGATTCGTCTACATCATGGGCCGCGCCAAGGACGTCATCATCCGCGGCGGCCACAATATCGATCCGCGCTCGATCGAGGATGCGGCGCTGCAATTTCCTGGCGTCGCGCTCGCCGCGGCGGTCGGGCGCCCCGACGCTTACGCCGGCGAGGTGCCGATGCTGTTCGTGTCGACCCAGCCCGGCGTCCAGGTCGACCCGCAGGCGCTTGCCGCCTTCGTGCAGGAGAACATCCCCGAGCCGCCAGCGCGGCCCCGCGCGGTCTCGGTGATCCCGGAAATGCCGGTGACGCCAGTCGGCAAGATCTTCAAGCCGAAGCTGCGCGAGATTGCCGCCGGAGACGCCGCGCGCGAATTGCTTGCCGCGGAAGGCCTTGCCAGGGAGGTGAACGTCGAAGCGATCACCGATCCGTCGCGCGGGCTTTATCTGCGCGTCAACGCTACGCCCGACAAGGCGGAGGCGGCCGGCCGGCTGCTGCAGAAATTCCCGGTGAAGGTCGAGGTGTCTCGCACCTCATAATTTCGAGCGCAGCATCAGCCTGGCAACGAACATGACGCTGGTCTTTCCGACCAGCGCCGTCCCACTCACCTGCGCGGTGTCGGCGGAATAGAGGCCGGTGAAACCGCAGGTCACATCGCGCCCGCCGAACAGCGGCAATACGCCGACAGATCTGGTGTGTTCGCTGGTGGTCAGCTCGCCGCGCCATTTGCCGTGATCGGCGCTGTAGGAGCCTGAGTAGTAGAAATACGAATCTCCGCCCGCGATCCTGCCGTCGTGCAAGACGATGACACCGTTGGCGCGGCCCTGCCCGCCCTCGGTCATCTCGATCTGAATGGTGTAAAGCCCGTTCGTTACTGTCATCGCGCCCGAATTCCCCGACGCATCATCATCGGCCCGGGCGACAGGAAGCAATCCCATAAATCGAAGAATCCATGCGCGTTTCGCCGCGCCCTCGCCGGCCGCCCCTGGGCGGTGCACACGGGGTGCGCGCGTTATCCCCAGGGCTGTCAGAAATTTTCTCGTTACTTCCCAATTGGATAGCTCACGAAAAGCGAATCAATTTGACTCACCGGTGTAAAACTAAATAGAGTCTGAATAGATACTTTTCTGTACCTGCGTAAAAGGCTAGCGTTTTGCCATGGCCACGGAGAAAGCCGAGACCGATCGCATTCCCGTCACTTTGGCGCTCTCGACCATCGCTTACATGGAGAAGCTGGTGAGACAGGGTACCCATGGCACCAGCGTCCCCGGCGTCGCCCGGACCTTGATCGAGGAAGGCATCCGCCTCGCCATCAAGGATGGGTTGTTGTCGATCCGCGACAACGGCAAGCCGTGAAGCGAGGCGTCAGACGGTCCGGCTGAAGGGTGGTCAAGCCAACCCGGAAACTTTCCGGCAACCTGGGACCATCGCCATGACCGCCATCCTATCGATCTGGACCCCCGAACGCGTCGAACAGTTGAAGCGCTGCTTCGATGCCGGACTGACCTGCCGCGAGATCGCCGTCGACATCGGCGTCAGCCGCAACGCCGTGATCGGCAAGCTCTCCCGCCTCAACCTGACACGGGAGCCGCGCGACGACGCCGAACGGCCGGCCCGGAAGGCCTCTCCCCGCGCGCCGCGCGCAAGGACCGTGCGGCATCAGATCCGGATGTTGCAGGCCGAGTATGGCGAGGCGGCACCGGAGGAGCCGATCGCGAACGGCCATTGCTGTTCGCTGCTCGAACTCGACGAGCAGCGCTGCCGCTGGCCGGTCGAGACGCCTGACGCCAACGATTTCCGCTTCTGCGGCAACCGGCCGGTCGACGGCCTGCCCTATTGCGCAGGCCACGCCCGGCTCGCCTATCAGCCCAGCTCGCGCCCGCGCGTGGCACGCGGTTACTAAAGCGTTTTCAAGCGAAGTGGAACCGAAGCTCTAGCCGAGCCGCCAGCCGACGTCCGCCTTGATGCGCTCGAGGAATTCCGGCGTGTAGGCCTGTTCCGGGGTCTGGCGCACGCGCTCATCCAGGATATGGGCGTCCTCGCCGACCAGGATGCGCCAGCGATCGGCCTTGACGCCGTCGAGGATGATCCTGGCCGCGGCGGCTGCCGTGGTTGGCGCGTCATCGTGGAAGGTCCGCGCGCGATCGAGCGCGGCCTGCTGGATTTGCTCATCCGACATCGCGTCGACATCGATGCCTGCGCCCTTCATCCGCTGGCGTGCCTGCAGGATCTCCTGCTCGGTGAGCTGGTCGGATTCCGTGCCGATCTGCACCTTGCGTGAGTTGGAGACGATCGAGGTGCCGATATGGCCGGGCATCACCACCGAGCACTTGATATGCGGCGCATTCAGCCTGAGGTCGTTGATCAGCGCCTCGGAGAATCCCTTCACCGCGAACTTCGCCGCGCTATAGGCGGTGTGCGCCACGCCCATGCCGACGCTCGCCCAGAATCCGTTGACGCTGGAGGTGTTGACGATGTGCCCCTCGTCCGCCTTCACGAGCAGCGGCAGGAAGGTGCGGACGCCGAGATAGACGCCGCCCCAGCAGATGTTGAAGGTGCGCTCCCACTGCTCACGCGTATTGGTGAACAGGCTGCCTCCGCCGCCGATGCCGGCATTATTGAACAGCAGGTGGATCTTGTCGGTCGCCTGCTGCTCAACCACCTCGTCGCGAAAGCGCTTGAGATGATCCTCGATCGAGACGTCGGCGACGTGGGTCGTGACGCGCAATCCCTGCGGCAACTTCTCCGTTTCACACAGCCGCTTCGTCTCCACCATCGCCTCAAGCGAGACGTCGCACATCGCGACGTTGCACCCCTCCGCCACGAGCTGGCGCGCGAGCTCGCGGCCCATGCCCGTGCCGCCGCCCGTGATGACGGCAATCTTCCCGGCAAATTCCTTCATTGGAGACGCTCCCGCTTGTTCTTGTTGGTTGATGCGTCCCATTCCACAAGGCGGGAAATCGACGCCCGGCGTTTGTGCCGGTGGCAGCAAGACTAGCCAATGTCGAAGCCACGATCCAGTTGCAGCTCGTTCACCTAGCCGCTTCATCGCCTCGCGATCAGCCTCAGCCATGGCCCCAAATGGAACGCGCTCATCAGCACGTACATCGGGACCATTCCCGCGAACGGCGACGTGCCTTGCGAGCAAAGCATATCGGGCGCGCCGCCGACCACACCGGTGAGCAGCGCCATGACCGCGAAGGTCGGTGCGGCCGCAAGCGACAGCCAATCGGCTGCCGGCATCTTCGTTGTGACGCTCGAACATTGCGACGGCGAAACCTCGTTCGCCGCCTCAACGTCGAGCTTTGGGCAATGTACCGTCATCGTCATTCCCTGTTCTCGATATCGCTCGTCGAGTGGCCCGGGCCGACCGTCAGCACCGTCACGACGGCCTCCGCCCACTCCACCGTGGCGGTGAGGAATGTTGGGGAAAGGATCGTCCAGTCGACCATGAGCCGGTCTCCTCGCTGCGTACTGGTCTGTCACGGTGAGGTAGACTAGGACCGGGCGCTGAAGGGGTGAGAGTGACAAGTGTGACGGGATTCCCATGGACTCGCTGATCACGGCCGCCGCGCGTGCGCTCGCGATGGGCGATCCACTCGGCGCCTTGAACCGCGTTGCGCTGCGCGAGGACGCGCCGGCGCTGGCGCTTCGCGGCATTGCGATGGCGCAGCTCGGCGATTTCGTCCGCGCCAAGGCTCTGCTGCGCAGCGCCGCGCGCGGCTTCGGCCCGAAGGAAGCGATCGCGCGCGCCAGATGTGTCGTCGCGGAGGCCGAGATCGCGCTCGCCTCCCGCGACCTCGGCTTTCCCGCCAAGGCGCTCGACGCCGCGCGCGCGACGCTCGAGGCGCACAGCGATTTCGTCAACGCCGCGCATGCGCGCTATCTCGAGATCCGCCGCCTGCTCCTGATCGGACGCCTCGACGAGGCCGAGCGCAGGCTTGCAGACCTTGATCCCGCGCCCTTCCCACCGGCCTCGAGAGCCGCGCATGAATTGGTCGTTGCCGGCATCGCGATGCGCCGCCTCCGCACCAAGCCGGCCCGCGCCGCACTCGCGCGCGCCGAGGCCGCGGCGCGGCAGGCACGGGTCCCGGCGCTGACGGCAGAGGTCGAAAGCGCGGCCCTGCTGCTTGGCACACCCGCAGCGCGCCTCGTTGCACGCGGCGAAGAGCGCCCGCTCCTGCTCGATGAGGTCGAGGCGTTGCTGGCGTCGAAGTCGCTGGTCGTGGATGCGTGCCGCTATGTGGTGCGTGAGGGGGACACGACCGTGTCGCTCGCAACACGTCCGGTTCTGTTCGCGCTCGCCCGCGCGCTTGCCCAAGCCTGGCCCAACGACGTCACCAGGGAGACGCTGGTCGCGCGGGCATTCCGCGGCAAGCACGCCGATGAATCCCATCGCGCCCGGCTACGGGTCGAGATCGGGCGGCTCCGCAGCATGCTTCGCACGCTCGCCGACGTCAGCGCGACCAAGCAAGGGTTCGCACTCGTGCCGCACCTCGCCCGCGACATCGTCGTGCTGGCGCGTCCGGTCGAAGAGGACCATGCGGAGGTGCTCGCCTTTCTCGCCGACGGGGAATCGTGGTCGAGCTCGGCGCTGGCGCTGGCGCTCGGCGCCAGTCAGCGCACCATTCAGCGGGCGCTCGACGCGCTCGCGGCCAGAGACAAGGTGCAGTCGTTTGGCCGCGGGCGCGCGCGCCGCTGGATGACCCCGCCTTTGCCGGGTTTCGCGACGACCTTGTTACTCACCGCGCCGCTGCCGAATGGCTAGGGTGCCTCCACTTCGAGCGTGATCCGGAAAAGTGGAAACCGGTTTTCCCTCGCGACAAACGCGAAGCGTTTGCGCGGAGATCATGCTCAAACAAAGAGATGAGATCATGATCCGATTCCGTCAAATCGGATCATGATCTCGAACAGCGAGGAGGAAGCATGATCACGTCAGCAGCCGAAATCATCCGCGAATATGGCCCATTCCCGGGCGTCGACAGCGTCCATGGGCTTACCTACGACGGCAAGCTCGTCTGGTTTGCGTCCGGAGACCGGATCAACGCCATGGATCCGGCGAGCGGGGACACGGTACACTCCATCGACGTCCCCGCGCATGCCGGAACGGCGTTTGACGGCCAGCATTTGTTTCAGATCGCCGAGGACCGCATCCAGAAGATCGATCCGAAGAGCGGCCGCGTGCTCGCCACGATCCCCTCGCCGGGCGGCGGCGCAGATTCAGGGCTGGCCTGGGCCGAAGGCACGCTCTGGGTCGGGCAGTACCGGGAGCGCAAGATCCACCAGATCGATCCCAAAACCGGAGCAATCCTCCGCACCATCCAGTCCAACCGCTTCGTCACCGGCGTCACCTGGATCGACGGCGAGCTCTGGCACGGCACCTGGGAAGGCGACGAAGGCGATCTCACCAGAATTGATCCCAAGACCGGCGAGGCCCTGGAGCGCCTTGCGCTGCCGCCCGGCGTCAGCGTGTCGGGGCTCGAGTCCGACGGACGCGATCAGTTCTTCTGCGGCGGCGGCACCAGCGGCAAGGTCCGGGCGGTGCGCAAGCCCAAGCGAAGCGCGCGGTAGAGCGTTTTCGAGCGAAGCAGACACGGGCCAGGATGCGGCGCGGAACATCTGCGCCGCGTTTCGCGTTTTGAACCTTGAGCTGTCTGCGCCGACCTACGTCCGGGGAGGCAATGGATGGAGGCCACCATGACCGATTGGCACGATACCATGGTCGATCAGCCAGAGACCGACAGCGCGGGCTACGTCACCGGGTGGACCATCAGCGGTCTCGCCCTGCTCGGCACCATCGTCGCCGTTTGGGTGCTTGGCATCTAGGCCGCACCTGATAGCTCCGGCCTATAGGGTGTCCGGCGTCTTCAGCTCGTGCTGGATCTGCTCTTCCTTGAGCTGGCGTTCCGCTTCGTGCCAGAAGCGTTCTTCTTCATCTTCGGGGCTTCCCGCGGCTTCCCACAATCGATAGGCGCGCGCCCGGATTGCCTGATCGTCTATCTTCATTGCCCCAGCTCCTTCCGGACCGTGGCAGCGCTGTTGCCAACCTTGTCGACAGCCTTCTGTAGCTGCTCTCTCGTTACCCCGAGTTCTCTGGCCCAGTACTTGACCTCGAAGTCCTGGTGCATGTTGATCTTCGAACGGTCGCGTTGATCCCTCTTGGTCAGATTATCCATGGCGGTTCCTCTTTCTGCGGATAGAACGCCAGAGCACATTGCATGTTCCCGGTAGGCCGTGATGGCCTTGCTCGCCAGCATCAACGGACGCACTCGCTCCGCTCGATCGGAGCCTCGATTGCATCCGGGAGGATTGCTACGGACGCGGTTGGCCGGCACGAGCGGTCAACGAGCGAACGTATCGACCCCATAGGCTCGGACTGAAGCTGCGGTTTTCTAACCGGCGCCCGAGCCCGCAAGCATCTCCCAGCCGGGTTCCGGTGCGGCAAAAATAACGGGAAGTTTATTTAAGTTAAATCATTTAATGTTTTAATGTGCTATTTAATTTGCAAGTTTAATGCACAGTCAGAACCAAGGAGCAGTCAAATGAAGATCGGGTTCGGCATTGCCGCCGCGATTTTGGCCCTCGCTCTGACGACGGTCATCCCGCCCGTGCAAGCCTGCAATGGCGGGGGGAGTTGCGAGGACGCCCCCGGTCAGAATAAGCCAGATCACTATAGCGGAGCCCCCGGGCCGATTGCTGGCGCAGGCCTTCCGATCCTCGCCATTGGCTACGGTGTCTACTGGCTGATCAGGCGCCGCCGTAGGCAGGATTGATACTTTTCCTGTGGACGCACCAGCAAGCGTTGGCTGGCATTCTCCGCCGCGTCGGCCGCCGGGCCCGCGCGGCTTGCCGCTTGTTGGAAATCTGCCTGCGCTCGGCAAGGACCCGCTTGGCTTCTTTGCTGGACTCGCGGATCGGTACGGCGACTTCGTCTCGCTCAATCTTGCCGGATGGCCGGCACTTTTTGTCAACGATTTGCCTGCGATCGAAAGGGTCCTGGTCGCAGAGCATCGAAACTACATCAAGCACAAGTTCTTCTGGCGCCATGTGACGGCGGTGTTCGGGAAAGGCCTGCTCACCAGTGAAGGCGAGCTTTGGCACCGCCAGCGTCGCCTGGCTGCGCCTGCCTTCGCCGGCCAGCAACTGCTTGCTTACGACGACGCGATGGTGGCCCTTACGCGCCAGTTGCTTGATGGCTGGAAAGATGGCGAGGTCATCGACATCCATCCCGAGATGATGGGATTGACGCTGCGCATCGCGGCCAAAACACTCTTCGATTCCGAGGTGGAGCGAGACATTCACGACATGGACCATGCGGTGAACGATCTCATCGTGGAGGTCGCGTCGCGCTACAAGCGCCCGATCCTTATTCCGGACGCGATTCCATTGCCCGGCCACCTCAGATACCAGCGGGCGATCCGGACGATTGAAAGAGTTGTTTCGTCCATGATCGCCGAGCGGCGCGCGAGCGGCCTGGAACATCGAAATGATTTTCTGTCGCGTCTGATGGCAGCGCGCGACGACGCAGGAAAGCCTGTGTGCGACTCGTTGCTTCGAGACGAGGCGATCACGCTCCTTCTCGCAGGCCACGAGACCACGGCCCTGGCACTTTCCTGGACATGGTTCCTGCTCGGCCAGCATTCCGACGCCGAAGCGCGCATGGCCGCGGAGATCGCCGAAGTGGTTGGCGATCGCCCGGTAACAGCCGAGGATGTTCAGCGCCTGAAATTCACGGAAAGCGTCGTGATGGAAGCGATGCGGCTTTACCCGCCCGCGTGGGCCATCGGCCGGGAATCCGTGCAACCGTTCGACCTTGGCGGCTACTCTTTCAGAGCGGGCACAACCATCTTCATCATCCCATGGGTCCTGCATCGCGACCCGCATTACTTCGAGGAGCCGGAGACTTTCCGTCCCGAGCGCTGGATGGGCGACCTCGAGCGCAAGCTACCCCGCTTCGCCTATATGCCGTTCGGCGGCGGACCGCGCGTCTGCATCGGCCAGCGGTTCGCCATGATGGAAGCCGTCCTGGCGCTGACGACGATGGCGCAACGTTTCTCGATGGAATGGCTGCCAGATCGCAAGGTGACGCCATTTCCGTCGATCACGCTGCGCCCTCATGGGGGCGTGTGGCTCAAGATCAGGGAGCGCCGGAAGATGAATGGTCGGAGCGGTGGGATTTGAACCCGCCAGCCCTGGTCGCCCAGGCGTCCCGCCAGGGTGCTTTCTTTGCCCATTGTGTGAACCATTTCACATTTGGCGTAGCATGGTACTGCTAAGATGCCGGTACTGGGATTTCAGGGCACCAGTTGAGACAAACGCCGCCGGGACGCTGTATTTCGAGCCCGGCGGCGCAATTTTGTGGACCAACGTTGAGGCCGAGCCTGAACCTGCGACAGCTTCATATCGATGGTTAGGCAGCGACGGCATTCCCACAGCTTCACAATCGACTTCTTCTGCACATTGGAGGCTCGATGACCGACGATAAAGTCGCCCGTCTGCGGGCCCATAACAACAACATCAGCCGATATCGGCGGCTGCTTGGGACCAATCTCTCGGACCTTGAGCGCGGGTTTGTCGAAAGGCGCTTGAACGAGGAAAGGTTGGCTGTGCAAAGCTTGACCAATTCTCCCGTTTCGACTTGTCGCTTGGACTGGAGCGGCCCGCCAGCGTGAACCGACGGTTGTCGAGCGCCTCCGCACGTTGTTACACTTGTAACTCTCAGATCATGGCTCTGCCGCCCAGCGCAGGGTAAAGCGTTGGCACATACCGAAGGGTGATCTGATGAAAAAGACGACGTGACCTGCCCTAAATGTGGGGCAGGCTCCGCAGGATCGAGCTGTCATCCGAGAAGGGCGAGCCAGGTGAATATCGCTGCCCCGCTTGCGGTACATCGCTGGAGACTTTCAACGGCGACAGCTCGGTCGCTTACCGTTTGACGATCCAGCCGTCCATCAGAGCCTTCAAGGATTAGAGCGTTTTCGAGCGAAGTGGATGCCGGTTCGCGTGAAGAAAACGCGTCAAAACTAAAATCTAGAGCCCCTCGGGGCAGGAACGAAAAACCCGGCAGGTGCGGCTGCCGGGTCATTCGCAAATATGATCAGGTAATACGATGCGGCAATTAAATGCCGAAGCGTGTAACAAGGGAATGAAATTCGAGTCAGTAGGAATGCGGAGACCCCGCTGGTGCACACAGGCGTGCACCGGTGCGAACACCAGCGACCCGAGCGCCGTCTTGAAGGAAGCCCGCCATTTGCGACGGGCTCAAGGCTAGGGAGACGCGTTTGAGGACGCCACTTCAGTCTACAGCGATTCGCGCTTGTATCGTGTGTTGCAGTTTACACACCCTGCGATGAGGCCAAGGCGCTACAGAGGCCGAACGACGTGCTGACGATGGACATGCGCGGCGCCGATAAGGAAGACAAGATCGCTGCATGAAAACCGCCACCGACGGCCAGATTGCCTACGCGATCGAGCCGTCAGACAGGCGCCTTACGCGAACTTGAGCCACAGAAGGCCGCGCCCGAGGCGCCAGCGTCCTATATCCATGATCAGAGGAACGCTCAGAGGGTGTCCTAGCCCGATGAGTGAAAGGAAAAGATCGTGTTGATTCTTGAAGGAGTCGCGTTCGCTGTGGGTGTGCTGATGGTTGCCGTGGCAGCGTATTTGACGGCCATCGAACACATCAGAAAGGCGAAGCGGCCACGGTAAGGTTCGTTGCAGGCGCCCTCGCAGAGACCTTGCCGCAATGAACCGGTCGCTTTTTGTTTTTGCCAAGTGAAGAACGAGGCACCTGCGTGCAAGCTTCTCAAAATTCTGCAGTGGCTTGGCACAATTTGCACTCACATCCCGGCAGCGGTTGTGCTTCGTTTGACGTGCGATCTCTCGCTGATCATCTCAGCCCCCTAGCCCAATGGTCGGTTGAGAGGGAGCGACGCCCCGGCGCGATCCCCACGATCCGCCGGGGCACACACTTCCGCCGGCCACATCAGGGTGCAGGCTGAAAAGACGCGGATGAGGTTGCGAAGTCGCTCTTCGCACTCCTCCTCTCTTAGCTGCGTCTCGATCAAACCGGCAGCAGTTTCAAGCCTCGATAATCAGCCTACCTGCTTTAGCCAGTGACGATGCGAGTCCATCCGCCTAGATAGGCCAGAGTTGTTGTCGCTTGCGAAGCCTGAACCAAGATCAAGTCGATGAAGACAAACCTTCATCGAGATTGCATCGAGGTTCGCTCCTGAAATGTCGCTCGATACATGCCTCTTGGACATTTTAAATCACGATGGAGGTAGCCCATGTCGATTGTGCAATTTACTCGTTTCAAAACCGACAAGGCCGACGAAATGGTCCAGATTGCCAAGCGGGCGAAGAAGATTTTTGAAAAACACGGTGCCGAATTTCTTCGGCTGTCCCGTTTCCACACTGGCGTGTGGGCAGGAGAATGGCTGGTTACGACGCGTTACTCCAGTTGGGAAGCTTACGGCAAAGTGCAGGAGGCCGTGGCAAAGGACCCGGAGTTCACGCAGTTGCAGGCCGAGGGAATGAAGATTGCCGAACTACAGGGCCGTAACATCGCTGTCGGCATCGATCTCTAGTCGAGATGCAGCGCAGCGAACGACGTTAAGCGCGGAGGCCGCCGGAGATATGCCGGCGGCCTCTTCAATTTCGATGGATTGCGCTCGTAGTTGCGTTACTCTGCGCTCGGCTCCTTCGCTGCCGCCTCTCCAGCGATCGGGCGTCCCACCCGTCGCCTTTAAGCCTCGCGTGGCGGGAACAATCATGAGCAGGTGCTCGTTATTTGCCGCTGTGGCAAGGAGGCCGAGGCATGAGGATAAAGACCGTCGCTCTCGGAACGGCCCTGGTGCTGTGTAATCTGGGGACGTTCAGTGTTGCAGCCTATGCGCAGGACGCCAGAGTCGTTCGTGAACCACGGGCAAGGGCAATCGTCAGGGTACCCATCGTCAGGGAAACTCCTTACTGGGATTATTATATTGTTCCACGATATCGTTATCGCCCTGAGGACGACCGGGTCGATCCATACGGCCCGCCCGTAGCGCCGGTGATACGCTATGGGAATCAAGAGGTATATATTCCGCGGTGGTACTGAATAGGCGCGTCACTTGAGCCGGCTTAGCAGTCGTTTCGTGTGAGTCCGGATCGCAAATCAGCCATCTCATATAGCGGCCGGATTTCGATCTCGCTCGGTCCCGGCATGGGGTTGGGGCAGCGCTTTACCCAGGCGACCGCCTCGTCCATGTCCTTGACTTCCCAGAGCCAGAAGCCGGCGACGAGCTCGCGGGTCTCGGCGAAAGGCCCGTCGATGACCGTACGGCCGGGGCCATCGAACGCAATACGCTTGCCCTGCGAGGAGGGCTTGAGGCCATCGGCGGCGAGCAAGATGCCGGCCTTACGCAGTTCATCATTGAATCTGCCCATCGCCTCGAGCATCTCAGTCGTCTCGGGCGTGGAGAAAAAGCCCTTCTCGCTGTCGTCGGTCGCCTTCACCAACACCATCACACGCACCGTCTGTCTCCTCATTTGAGCCGGCCTCATCGGCTTGGCATCGAAACGACGAACGGGGTTCTCGGAAATCGACGTCGTCCTGCAAATTTTTCCGACAGCGCGAATGACCGATTCCAGGTCAAATATCGCGATGGTGCGATGGTCCGGATCAAGGCTCTCGGAGACGATGGGCGGGGCAGCCTATTGCATGCGGAATCAGCGGAACGTCGCCAAACTCCAAAGACAAAGGGCGCGACCATCGCGCCCTTTTGATTTTCAATCTCCGGGTCGAGACTACGGGCAAGTATCCCAGAACCCCTGTCTTTGCGTCCAGTCAGTGTAATACCAGCAAAGACCAGGCGCGGGCGGCGCGCCAGCCCACGCCGCGGCGCTGGCTGCTGCGATAAAGCCAAGCGCAGCACCGGCCGCGATTGCGCCGCCGGGACGCCAAGAATAGCGAGGCGGGCGAACCCAAGGTCGATGCACACCAGGTGGACGGTGCGGCGGGCGATGCACGCCGGGTGGACGAGGCCGATGCGCGGGACGATTAGCGCCAGGCGCGCGTGCTCCCGGCGGGCGATGGACACCAGGCCGCGGTCCACGTCGGGCCTGCGCACTAATATCGGTCGCAACTGCCGCGTTTGCCGGAGTTGGAAGCACCGCGAGATCCACCGGCCACACTAATGCTATCGCGGCCAGGAAGCCTGCTCCTACGGGTCGACGAACCATCTGTCCTCCGAGCGTTGGATTGTTGGGTCAAACCCAATCCCAATCACCTTGATGACTTTTGGTTCCGCCTCTGGAACAAGGGCGAGTCTGCGGCGCGCTGACCGAAGCGGCCTTGGAGATCGGAAAGCCGCAAGAGGGGGAGGACAAAGATGACAGGCTCGTGTTTACCAGCCGCTTCGAAGGCGTCGGGATGCTCGCGCGCCACTCAATGAGTCAAGCTGTGCGGACGTTCAACCTCGCAGCCCTGAAGTCGATTGCGGCAGCGCCAGCGCCTTTGAAGGCTTGATAGGCAGCCGGATGAACGGGGCCATACTCCCACGCTTTGAAATAGCCCGACACCAAAGGGGCGCCCTTGCTCGATTAGAAACATCGCGTGCGCGAAATACAGAAGTTTTTGAAGCGCCAGATTGGTCAAGGGCTGACCAATTCGAGCACTCTCATCAAGCATCAGATTCGCGATGCAGCGCGGGTCGTAGACCTCAGTCATCGAAGGCACTTCAATCGAGAAGATATACGCTATTTTCTCGGCGCGGCTATTAGCTCAGCGTCGGCAAGCGATGACAGTGCAATCTCAATTATACGATCTTCGAACAACCTCAACTTCCGCTCGCCTGCCTCCTTTCCTCCCGGCCAACTAGCGAGCCGTTCACGTACCGCGCTTACGCTCGGCTCAACGGCTGCCTCGTTGACAAGCCAATCAACTGTCGAAAGAAGCTCCATTCCGAGCGGAGATTCGAATCCGTCAATCAGCTCAGAGGTCTTCTCAAGGGCCGCACGAAATTCCTTGGCGTCAGGCGAGGTAAGATAAGCTGCTACCTTATCCTTCTTTGAATCGTCGAAATGAATAACGTCAAAGGGAGCAGCGTCGCCCAAGCGCTTGTCGCAGTGCAGGTAGCTGCCATCGAGCCCATTCAAAAGGTGTTTTAGGTTTTCCGAATAAGGCCCAAACTTTCTCGCAGCGAACTGAAACTTCATCTGATTGTCGAGATTCAACTTTATGACGAAGCGCTCAAGGAAGTAGCCAAGTTTCTGTATTTCGAGAAGCGTACAGTCAAACCCGAGGATCGAATATCGCCGAACCAACTCGGCTATGAGCGCACGCGTTGGCGTTAGCTTTTCCACGCCAGTTCTCTTCGCGACGTTTTGATATTTTGCTGTCGGCTCGTAAACGATCACGTCTACGTCGTTTAGCTCGCCGAGAGCGGCTTCGATCTTCGGGCGTACATCTTTCCAGGCTAATCCGCCGTTGCCAGCTCCCAAGGGAGGCAGGGCAATCGATGTGATGCCCTTTTCCTTGATGACACGCTTTAAGTCTTCGAGTCCCTTAGTGATCCATTCTATCTTGGACGGAAAACGCCAATGGGCCTTTGTCGGAAAGTTCACGATCCACTTGGGGCCGAACAATTCACCTCGCCGCTCAGTGACGAACATTTTGCCAATCTGAACTTCCTCCGACCCGCATGCATCTTCGTACGCCTTGAAGTTCTCGGGGAAAGCTTCCTTAAACATCAAAGCGACGCCCTTGCCCATAACGCCAACCGTGTTCACGGTATTGACGAGGGCCTGCGCATCGGCGTCCAACAGATTTCCTTGCGTAAAGCGGATCATGTCAGAGAAACCAGCCGGGGCGAGTGACAATCTGCAACTTTTGACCTTTCGAATCGCACAGCTTCTCAATCTCACTCTTTACTGTGTCGTTGTAACAAGCGATCCCCATCAGCGCGCTCAGCGGCACTTTCTTATGGACCAGAGCTTCCGCCTGATATTTCTCGAATTTATCCATGTCGTCTTTTTTGAAGTTCTTTACCTGCAACACCGGCCAGATGATCCAGCTCAGATTCGCTAGATCGTTCGAGAACTGCGCAAGCTTCAGGTAGGCGTGTCTGTCGGTGAAAACGAACGGAACACCCTTTTCCGTCAGGTAGTGAAGTGACGTAACCAGAAGCACGATGTCCTCGATAGGCTTCTTCTGGATGCCGTTGTATCCGGTCTTGATGTTGTAGAGCATGGGACTGAACGGCGTGAAATAGAACGGCACGTAATCGCCCAGGGTTCCGCCCGGCCCGCACGGTACCGGGTGCGCCTTGCGTTTCGCGATCAGCTCTTGATTGCCGATCTCGACATACTTCGCGGTACCTGCGGCGTTCGCGCATGTACACCCGCCGTCGTTTAAGACCTTCTGGACGTTGCCTTTATGGCAAATCCGGAAAATAAACGCTTTCTCGGGGTTCAGAAGGTCCTTGCGCATCGGTCGACCATACGCCGATGCTGTCGGCGGGCGAAAGACGCGCTTGCCCCGTATTCACAGCGTCATCGTCCGGCCGTATACTCAGCATAGAGAACAAACTACGAACAAGTTAAGATTCGGTCAACAGGCAATTTGGCATTGTGGCGTAATGCCCTTTCCTTCCGGCTGCCTTAAGCTTCTCCCGGCTGAGCCTAGCCGCTGCCAACGCGGCGCGATGTCCGTTTAATGGTCGGAGCGAAAGGATTTGAACCTTCGACCCCTAGTCTCCCAGACTAGTGCGCTAACCGGGCTGCGCCACGCTCCGATGCCGTTCCATTAGCTGCGATCAGGGCTTCGCGCAAGGCGCGATCGGATGGTGCTCGCCAAGCCCGGTCCCTCGCGCGGTTCTCGCAGCAATGGCCGCGGCCAAAACCCGCTCGGTTCGAGCCGGTCAGCCCAGATTGAGGCAGATCAAGCCAAAGTTCCCGTCGGCGCCATAGCCTTGGTGTGCCTTTCCGCCAACCCGCCTGCGCCACAAAAATCAGAGGCAAACTAACGTGCAGACCTTCTATTTCGACCGGAAGGACGGTGTTCCGATCCGCGACCGGATCGGGAAGCAGTTTTCATCGGACGCCGAAGCTATCGAATACAGCAAGACGCTCGCCGCACATTTCCGAAAAGAGGCTCCCGCCGAACCGGACCTCGCGATCGTGGTCGTCAGCGAGTCAGGCCGCGAGATCCATCGCGAGCCGGTGCATCCGGCGGCCACCTCATAGACGGTCCGGCCGCGCGATTACCGGCCTTCGCCGTCCTTCATTGCCGAATCCAGCATCTCCCGGCAACCGATCAGGTCCTGGAGCGCGCGCTGCAGGCGTTCGCGGTCGGCGGCGGGGATGCCGCGGGCGGGTGCGGCTGCCGCCGTGGGCTGGGCGGCCGGGGGTTGCCGCCCCTTGAACGGGGCGAGAATGCCGTCCTCGTCGGGGTCGACGAAGCGGTAGTCGATCTCGATGGCGTTGCCGTCATCAAATTCCTCGTCCTCGGCATCGTTATCGTGGCCGGCGGTCTCCTCCTCCTCGTCGGATTCCCGCAGGCTCTGCCCGATCGCCTCCTCGACGGCGCCAAAGGAGATCGCCGCGCTCTGGTCGGAGATCGCCTGGACCGACTTGATGCCGTGCTCCTTCAGGATCCGCTGCACGCCGCGGATCGTATAGCCCTCGCCATACAGCAGGCGGCGGATGCCCTTGAGCAGGTCGACGTCGTCAGGGCGATAGTAGCGGCGGCCGCCGCTACGCTTCATCGGCTTGATCTGCGCGAACCGCGTCTCCCAGAAACGCAACACGTGCTGGGGGATGTCGAGCTCGTCGGCT
Source organism: Bradyrhizobium sp. LeoA1Lang (assembly GCF_055413685.1). Taxonomy (NCBI): domain Bacteria; kingdom Pseudomonadati; phylum Pseudomonadota; class Alphaproteobacteria; order Hyphomicrobiales; family Nitrobacteraceae; genus Bradyrhizobium; species Bradyrhizobium sp. LeoA1Lang. The sequence continues at coordinate 22,682 of NZ_JBVAPG010000027.1, forward strand.
ACCTCGCTGATGGTACGGAATGCATCGGGCGCCTTTTCCAAATGCCCGCTCCTTCTCCTGGAGTACGATCCGCACAAACGCGCTCGCGACAAACGCTAGGCGTCCGCGCCGAGATCACGCTCAAACAACGATAGCGCGGGATGACGATTCGAAGAAACGCCATCACGCCCAAGAAGGAATTATCCGCTCTTGTCTTCGCCGTTGGTCGAACCGTGGTGGCCGTTGATCCGCTGCTTCAGGATCGCCGACGGCTTGAATACCATCACCCGCCGCGGCGAGATCGGCACTTCGGTGCCGGTCTTCGGGTTGCGTCCGATGCGCTGGCCTTTCTTGCGCACCATGAAGGAGCCGAAGGACGACAGCTTCACCGTTTCGCCCTTTTCCAGGCAATCGGTGATTTCCTTCAAGACGAGTTCGACAAACGCCGAGGATTCCGTGCGCGACAATCCCACCTTCTGGTAGACCGCCTCGCACAAATCGACTCGTGTGACTGTTTTACCGGTTCCGGTCATCGCCTGCCCCGCACTCTCGGCGAACAAAATTTGTCCCCTGAAATTAGAGGGTTAGCAGGCAATGGTCAACAGTGGCGATAATGCAGCAGCCTGCCAAAAATCGTCAGGGATGTGTCTTTTCTGATTGCACGCTTCACCAGCGGACGAGCGCCGAGCCCCAGGTGAAGCCGCCGCCCATCGCTTCGAACAGCACGAGGTCGCCTTTCTTCACGCGTCCATCCTTCACCGCAACGGATAGCGCCAGGGGAATCGATGCCGCCGAAGTGTTGCCGTGGCGATCGACCGTCAGCACCACCTTCTGCGGTGCAATATGAAGCTTGTGCGCCGAAGCATCGATGATCCGCTTGTTGGCCTGATGCGGGATGAACCAGTCGATGTCCTCGGCGCTGGTGCCGGTGGCGTTGAAGGCGTCGACGATCACGTCGGTGATCATGCCGACCGCGTGCTTGAACACCTCGCGGCCCTCCATCCTGAGATGGCCGACCGTCTGCGTCGATCCCGGGCCGCCGTCGACGAACAGCTTCGACTTGTGGCGGCCGTCAGAGCGCAGATGCGTGGTCAGCACGCCGCGGTCGGACGATTTGCCCGGCTGCTCCTGCGCTTCCAGCACCACCGCGCCGGCGCCGTCGCCGAACAGCACGCAGGTGCCGCGGTCGCTCCAGTCGAGGATGCGCGAGAAGGTCTCGGCGCCGATCACCAGCGCCCGCTTGTAGGCGCCGGTGCGCAGGAAATTGTCGGCGGTCGCCAGCGCGAAGACGAAGCCGGAGCACACCGCCTGCAGGTCGAAAGCCGCGCCATGGGTGATGCCGAGCCCGTTCTGCACCGCGACCGCGGTTGCGGGAAACGTATTGTCCGGCGTCGAGGTCGCGAGCACGATCAGGTCGATATCCTCAGCATCGAGGCCGGCGTTCGCCAGCGCCGCACGCGCGGCGTTGATGCCGAGATGGGAGGTGAACTCCCCTTCGGCGGCGATGTGCCGCTCCCTGATGCCGGTGCGCTGCACGATCCACTCGTCTGATGTATCGACGCGGGTCGCCAGCTCGGCATTGGTCAGGACCCGCTCCGGCAGATAAGAGCCGCAGCCGAGCACGACCGATCGTATCGCAGTCACGAGACAGCCTCCTGCGCGGTCTGCGCTGAGGCCAGCGCGCTGCCGTCGCGGTTGAGCATCTGATTGATCTTGGTGAGGAGATCGTAGTGGGCCATCTCATAGCCAACATCGACGGCATAGGCAAAGCCTTCGGCGCTCGTCCCGCCGTGACTTTTTACAACCAAACCCTTCAGACCCAGGAGCACCCCGCCGTTGGACTTGTTGGGGTCCATCTTGTCGCGCAGCGCCCGGAAGGCGCCGCGGGCCAGAAGATAGCCGATCCGCCTGGGCCAGCTCTGGGACAGGGCGTTGCGCAGGAAACCCTCCATCTGCCGCGCGGTGCCCTCGGCCGCCTTCAGCGCGATGTTGCCGGCATATCCCTCCGTGACGACCACATCGGCGACGCCCTTGCCGATGCCGTCGCTCTCGACGAAGCCGATATAATTCAGTTGCGGCAGGTTCATCGCCCGCAACAGCTCCGCGGCCTCGCGGATCTCCTCATGTCCCTTCATCTCTTCGCGGCCGATATTGAGCAGCCCCACGGTCGGCCGCTCCACATTGAACCGCACGCTTGCCATCGCGCTGCCCATCAAGGCCAGCGCCACCAGGTGGTGCGCGTCGCCGCCGATGGTCGCCCCGAGGTCGAGCACGATGGCGTCGCCGCGCACGGTCGGCCAAAGCCCCGTGATCGCCGGGCGGTCGATTCCCGGCAGCATGCGCAGATTGAACCGCGCCATCGCCATCAGCGCACCGGTGTTGCCGGCGGAGATCGCGACATCGGCCTCGCCCTGTTTCACCGCGTCGATCGCAAGCCACATCGAGGACGTCTTGCGGCCGCGCCTGAGCGCCTGACTCGGCTTCTCATCGTTGCTGATCGCGACGTCGGTGTGGATCACGCGCGAGGCCGCCTTCAGGGCCGGATGCGCCGCCAACTCCGGCTCGATCAGCTTGCTGTCGCCAAACAGCAGGAATTCGGTGTCAGGATGCCGGCTCAACGAGATGGCGGCGCCGGGGACGACGACCGATGCGCCGTCATCGCCACCCATGGCGTCAAGCGCGATTCGAACCTTTTTAGGCATGAACGTCCCGGAAACCTGCTCTCGGCGGCCTTGAAGCGGACCAGCCACCCGTTTGAAAGCCACCGCCATCAGCGATGTCTATCGCGGTCAGCGATGTCTGTCGCGGTCAGCGATGTCCATCGCGCAAGCGATGTACGGCCGGAGGCAACGGCGCGCCCGGCTGGGCCGCGACAATAACCTGTCCCCATTCTGACACAACCTCTTCACCATGCTTTGCCGGCCGGCTCAGGGTTGCAGGAACGCGGAGGCGTCGACGGAGGATATTTCAAATTATTCAATATCTTATCTCAGATTTATGAGAACGCAACGGATCGACTTCGCGCGATGGTTCGCTCTCATAATCCACTTTAACCGGAGCCTATTTCCCGTTGGATTTCCCTTTCGGCTTGTTCCCACCGGGGGTTTTTGGCGCGGCTTGCAGCGCTTTCAGCGCTGCAAACGGGTGGTCCTCGGGGTCGGCGGCCTCGACCACCGGCTCGAACACGGCATCCGCCTTGCGCGGATAGGCATCAATCGCGAGGAACAGCGCGTCGGTGGCGAGCCGGCCGAGATCGATCATGCCGTTCTCGATCGGTTCCGGCGGGTCGGGTATCTCAGCTTCGCTGCGTTCGGCCTCCTCGGCCAGCGCGGCCATCTGCGGGATCTGCTCCGGCGGGGCGAAGATCAGGTCGATGTCCTCGTCGATGTCGTTCTCGATCTCCTCGAGCGTCACCACGCAGGTCTGGCCAACCCGGGCGCGCACGGAGCCCACGACATGGAAGCGGCCGCCGCTCTTCGGCGTGACGTCGAACGACGCCTCAGCCGAAAGCACCTCGCGCAGGCTCGCGATATCGGCCAATGCCTGGCGCTGGCGCGGATCGGCCTCGATGTCGCGATGCAGGCCGGTTTCCGGCACCTGCGCCACCGCGACCAGCGCGCGCCAAGGGTCGCGCGAAGGATCGCGCGGAGGAAACGGCCTCTCTGTCTCGGTATCTTTCATTGAGCCGCGCCCACCTGCTCCGGCACTGGAAACTTCCACGATCCGCCCGACAGGGTCGCCGCGTCGAGCTGGTCCAGCACGGCCGCTACCCGCTCGGCATAGGTCGCAAGCTGCCGCGCCTTCTCGATGTCCTTGCCATCAAAGATATTCTTGCAGAATGCGTTTGCCAGCGCCTCATGGCCATCGATGAGCGCAAGGTCGTAGGCCACGGAACGGCCGTAGAAGGCCTCGCCGAACGCCTTCATCCGTTTCGGCACGGTGAGGTCGCCAACCCCCATTTCGCGCAGATTGTCGTCCATGTCCTCGCAGAAGCGGTCGAACAGCGCCTGCGACAGGCCTGATTCGCCCTCCGCTGCCCTCAGGCGCCGCAGCACCAGCCACAAATGCATCAAGAGCAGGTCGAATCGGCCGTTAACCGTGTCTGCGACGGCCAACTGTCGGTAAAACACCGGTTCTCGCGCCTGCGTCACGATCATGCCATAGATGGTCTCAATGGTGCCGCTCGGGAGTAGCCGGGGTTTCTTGAATTGATTGAACGGCCAAAGCATTGTGGGTTCCGCCCGCGGGCCCAAAGCGCCCGCTTCTGTTGCAATCCTCAGCCGTGCCCGGTACGTCAACGCCTCGCGCGACGCAAGGGGACGGATCAGTTCCGCCGATGACCGAAGCCAACAAGACCAGCCCACGCGTGTCCTTCTCACGCGGTGTGCTAGCACGCTGCCGCGCCGCGGCGGCCATCGGCCTCGTCTGCGCGCTGCTTGCCGCCTGCACCGGCGAGCAATTCCAGAAGGGCTACATCCTGCCGCAGGGCGCGCTCGAGCAGATCCCGATCGGCGCGAGCCAGGACCAGGTGCTGATCGTGATGGGCACGCCGTCGACGGTGGCCACGCTGGACGGCGAGGTGTTCTATTACATCTCCCAGCGCACCGAGCGCCCAGTCGCCTTCATGAACCAGCGGGTGGTCGACCAGCGCGTGATCGCCGTTTATTTCGACAAGAACCGCACCGTCCGCCGCATCGCCAATTACGGCCTGCAGGACGGCAAGATCTTCGACTTCGTCAGCCGCACCACGCCGACCTCGGGCCAGGAGCTCAGCTACCTGACGCCGCTGTTCAAGCTCTTGAGCTTCAACTAACCATCGGCCCGCTGCGCCAAGTCGCCGCTTAACTCCTCGCTTGCCGGACCGCCCTGCGGTCCCCTACGCTCCCTGAAAACAAGATCAAATCAGGGAGCGAACACGTGAGCCGAACCTTGCTTTCCCGCCGCCGCCTGCTGACGGGCACCGCCGCCGTCTCGGCCGCCGCCATCCTGCCGCGCGCGAGCTTAGGCGCCGGCGACTGGCGGCCGACCGAGACCGTCCGCCTGATTGTACCGGCCGCCGCCGGCGGCTCGACCGACGTGATGGGCCGCCTGCTCGCGGCGCATCTGCAGACCGCCTGGGGACAGTCGGCAATCGTGGAGAACCGCTCGGGCGCCGGCGGCACCATCGGCACCGCCGAAGTCCTCCGCAACAAGGGCGACGGCCACACCATCCTGATCGGCAATCCCGGGCCGAATGCGATCGCCTATTCGATCTTCAAGAACCTCACCTACCAGAAGGATCAGTTGCAGCCGGTCTCCAACATGATCCGGATCCCGAACATCGTCTCGGCCCATCCCTCGACCGGCATCAAGTCGATCCCCGAGCTGATCGCGTACCTCAAGGCCAATCCGGACAAGCTCACCTATGGCTCGTCCGGGACCGGCCAGAGCCCGCATCTGACCGGCGCCTGGTTCCTGCAGCTCACTGGTCTCAAGATGACCCATGTGCCGTTCCGCGGCGCCGGCCCCGCGCTGCAGGCGGGGCTTGCCGGTGACATCCAGATCCTGTTCGACAATCTCTATCCGTCGCTGCCGCAGGTGCTGGACGGCAAGCTCAACGGGCTCTGCGTCACCACCGCCGAGCGCAGCGATGCCGCGCCAAAACTGCCGACCATGCGCGAGAGCGCGCCGGAGTTATCGAAATTCGAAGTCTCCTCCTGGTTCGGCGTGTTCCTGCCCAAGACCTCGCCTGCCCCGATCGTGGACGAGCTCAACCGCCAGGTGAAGGCGATGCTGGAGCGCGACGACGTCAAGAAGAACATCGCCGGCATGGGCGCCCGCCCCGACCACGGCACGCCGCAGCAATTCACCGATTTCGTCGACGCCGAGACGAAGAAGTTCGCCGCCATCATCGAGAAGGAAGGCCTGCAGATGGAGGTGAAATAACTCCACCGCCGTCATTGCGAGCGAAGCGAAGCAATCCATAGCGCTGCTTGCGGAGGCGTGGATTGCTTCGCTTCGCTCGCAATGACGCGTTGAGAGAGAGCCGCCCGTATCGCCAAACAAAAACCCCGCGGCTGGTGCCGCGGGGTTTTACATTCGCGTCACGCAGCGATCAGTGCGCCAGGATCGCCAGCAGCAGCAGCGCCACGATGTTGGTGATCTTGATCATCGGGTTGACCGCCGGGCCCGCCGTATCCTTGTAGGGATCACCGACGGTATCGCCCGTCACCGCGGACTTGTGAGCATCGGAGCCCTTGCCGCCATAATGGCCGTCCTCGATGTATTTCTTGGCGTTGTCCCAGGCGCCGCCGCCTGAGGTCATGGAGATCGCCACGAACAGGCCGGTGACGATGACGCCGAGCAGCATCGCGCCAACGGCGGAGAACGCCGCCGACTTGCCGGCCGCGCCGCCGCCCGCAATCGCGTAGATCAGGAAGTAGACCACGATCGGCGACAGCACCGGCAGCAGCGACGGGATGATCATCTCCTTGATCGCCGCCTTGGTCAGGAGGTCAACCGCCTTGCCGTAATCCGGCTTGTCGGTGCCCTGCATGATGCCGGGCTTCTCGCGGAACTGGCGCCGCACCTCTTCGACGATCGCGCCGGCCGCGCGGCCGACCGCGGTCATGCCCATCGCACCGAACAGATAGGGCAGCAGGCCGCCGAACAACAGGCCGACCACCACATAGGGGTTGTTGAGCGAGAAGTCCGGATTGACGCCAGCGAAATAGGTATGGTTGGCGGAGTCGCTGATGAAGAATTTGAGGTCCTGGTTATAGGCCGCAAACAGCACCAGCGCACCGAGACCGGCAGAGCCGATCGCATAGCCCTTCGTCACCGCCTTGGTGGTGTTGCCGACCGCGTCCAGCGCGTCGGTCGATTTGCGCACCTCCTTCGGCAACCCCGCCATCTCGGCGATGCCGCCGGCGTTGTCGGTGACCGGACCGAAGGCGTCGAGCGCGACGATCATGCCGGCCAGCGCCAACATGGTCGCAGTCGCGATCGCAATCCCGAACAGGCCAGCCAGGCTGTAGGTGATGAGAATGCCGGCGATGATGACCATGGCCGGCAGCGCGGTCGCCTCCATCGAGATCGCAAGCCCCTGGATCACGTTGGTGCCGTGGCCGGTCACCGAGGCGGCGGCGATCGACTTCACCGGGCGATAGTCGGTGCCGGTATAGTATTCGGTGATCCAGATGATCAGTGCAGTGACGATGAGGCCGACCACGCCGCATTGGAACAGCGACATGCCGGAATAGTCGACGCCCGGCAGCTTGTCGAAGCCGATCAGGGTGTAGATCACGCCGGCGATGCCGATCAGCGACAGGATGCCGGTCGCGATCAGGCCCTTGTAGAGCGCGCCCATGATCGACTGGCTGGCTCCGAGCTTGACGAAGAAGGTGCCTATGATCGAGGTGATGATGCAGACGCCGCCGATCGCGAGCGGCAGCGTCATCATGTCCACCAGGATCGGCGATTTCGCAAAGAAGATCGCCGCCAGCACCATGGTGGCGACCGCGGTCACCGCGTAGGTCTCGAACAGGTCGGCCGCCATGCCGGCGCAGTCGCCGACATTGTCGCCGACATTGTCCGCGATGGTCGCCGGGTTGCGCGGATCGTCCTCGGGGATGCCGGCCTCGACCTTGCCGACCAGGTCGCCGCCCACGTCGGCGCCCTTGGTGAAGATGCCGCCGCCGAGACGGGCGAAGATCGAGATCAGCGAGGCGCCGAAGCCGAGCGCCACCATGGCGTCGATCACGGTGCGGCTATCCGCCGCCAACCCGACGACCTTGGTCAGGTAGGCGAAATAGATGGTGACGCCGAGCAGCGCGAGACCGGCGACCAGGAGGCCGGTGATCGCGCCCGCCTTGAAGGCCAGCTCCAAGCCGCCGGCGAGCGACTTCGTCGCCGCCTGCGCGGTGCGGACGTTGGCGCGGACCGAGACGTTCATGCCGATGAAGCCCGCGGCGCCCGACAGGATCGCACCAATCGCAAAGCCGATCGCGACCAGGGTGCCGAGGAAGTAGGCCAGCAGGATGAAGATCACGACGCCGACGATGCCGATCGTGGTGTACTGGCGCCGCAGATACGCCTGTGCGCCTTCGCGCACCGCCGCGGCGATCTCCTGCATGCGCGGGCTGCCCGCATCAGCGTTCAGAACGGAAGAGGTAGCCCAGATCGCGTAGACAATGGAAAGTACCCCGCAGAGCACGATCAACCATAATGCTGTCATTTGAATTCTGCCTCAGATCCTTGATGTATCCCCACGCCCTTGTTTTTTCCGCGGGATGCGGCAGGCGCTTATTAAGCGGTCCACCCTGCCCAAAAGGGTAGCCACAATCGGCCAAGACCTTGCCAAAATCGCTTTCGCAGCGCAACGCCGCCGGCAATCAAAACGGGACGATTTGGGCAGCTAATTAGTCTGAGGAGCGGCTTTCTCGGCCAATTCTAGAAATGGCTGTAGGACAGCCGCTTGAGGGCCAGCTCCCGGCCCTGTGCGTCGAGGAAGCTGGGGGGTGCGGAGCCTGCGATGATGCCGCCGATCGCAGTCACGGCAACGCCTGTGCGCTTGGCCTCTTGCACGAAGGCCGCCATGCGATCGCCGGGGATCGCGCAGAGGATCTCGTAGTCATCGCCGCCCGAGATCAGGGCCTCGATACCGACGACGTTGCGTGCAACCAGCGCGGCGGCCGGCGACGAGAGTGGAATGCTCTGGACGTCGATCACGGCCGAGACGGCGGAAGCCGCACAGAGCTTTGCGAGATCGCCGGCGAGCCCGTCGGACACATCCATCGCAGCACTGGCGTAGTCGCGCACCGCCTTGGCGAGCGCATTGCGCGGCTGCGGCACGCGGTAGCGGCCGGTCAGCATCTCGCGGGCGGCATCGTCGTTCGCAAGCACTGAGGCAACAGGCCCGGCCTTCAGCAGGTTGAGGCCAAGCGCGGCATCGCCGATCGTGCCGGTGACCACGACGCGGTCCCCTGCCCGCGCGCCTCTACGGTGGATCATCTTGCCCTGCGGCACGCGCCCGAACGCCGTGACCGAGATCATCGCCGGCCCCGGCGTTGAGACCGTGTCGCCGCCGAGCAGCGGACAGCCGAATTGCGCGGCATCCTGGCCAAGCGCCTGCGCGAACGGTTTCAGCCAGGCATCGTCAGCGCCACGCAGCGCCAGCGTCAGCACGAAGCCGGCAGGGACTGCCCCCTTGGCCGCCAGATCGGAGAGATTGACCCGCAGCGCCTTGCGCGCCAGCGTCGCCGGCGGATCCTGGGTGAGGAAATGCACGCCCTCGACGATCGCATCGGTTGTGACGACGATATCATCGCCGCCTGCCCGCAACGCCGCCGCATCGTCATCGAGATTGAAAGCGCCCGGGTCCTTCGCGAGCGGCTTGAAGTATCGCGCGATCAGCGAGTCCTCGCCGGATGGATTGCTCGGTCCGCTTGCCATGCCGCCCGAAGTCTCCTCAGCCGTCCTCGCCCGGCTTGACCGGGCGATCCAGTATTCCGCAGCGCCCGTCGTCAACCACAACCGCCGCCGTTTACTGGATCACCCGCCCTCGCGGATGATGACGGCGGAATGTGTGGGCTAGCTGCGCACGAACTCATCGGCCCGGAACTGCCGGGCGATCTGGTCGAGCACCGCATTCACCATGCCGGTCTCGTCCTTCTCCACAAACGCGTGCGCGACATCGACATATTCGGAGACGACCACGCGGCCCGGCACGTCCTTGCGATGCTCCAGTTCGTAGGAGCCCGCCCGCAGCACCGCGCGCAGGATCGCATCGATCCGCTTCAGCGGCCACCCCTTGGACAGCGCCTCGTCGATCAGCGGATCGAGCCTGGCCTGGTCGCGCACCACACCCGATACCACGTCACGGAAAAACGCCGCTTCCGCCGGCAGATACGTCTCGCCTTCGACCTCGTTGCCGAGCCAGTGGCTCTCGAACTCCGCCAACACGTCGTTCAGTCCGGCGCCGGCGATATCCATCTGGTAGAGCGCCTGCACGGCGGCAAGCCGTGCGGCGCCGCGCCGATTGGCCTTCCTGTCCGCTGGTCTTACCGGCTTCCTGTCGTCCGCCATGGTCAACCCTTCGCCAGCCGACGTTTGATGCGCACCATCGCAAGCGCCGCACGCGCAGCGTCGCCGCCCTTGTTCAGGTCGTTGGCGCGCGCCCGTGCCCAGGCCTGTTCCTCGGTGTTGACGGTGATGATGCCGTTGCCGAGCGGAAACTTCCTGTTCACGGCGAGGTCCATCAGGCCGCGCGACGACTCCATCGACACGATCTCGAAATGGATGGTCTCGCCACGCACCACGCAGCCGAGCGCAACCGCCGCGTCATAGGGCTTGCCGTTCTTCTCCGCAGCATCGATCGCGATCGCGATCGCCGCCGGAATTTCCAGCGCGCCGGGAACCGTGATGACGTCGTAGCCGACGCCAGCGGCCTTCAATTCCGTGACCGCGCCTTCCAGAAGCGCATCCTGAATATCGTCATAGAACCGCGCCTCGACGATCAGCGCACGCGCGCCGGAAATGTCGGTCTGGTCCTTCAGCGGTGCACGCCGTGCGTCTGCCATTCTTCAATCCGTTTCGTCATGCTGATAGTCAATGTCTTGCAATGTTGACTGTCAACGTTGGCGCGCTTGTAGTCGCCATAGAGGTTCTAGCCAAGCCAAAGCTGGCGGTTTCTTGCTCCGTCATGGCCGGGCTCGTCCCGGCCATCCACGATCTTTCTCACCGCAAGCGGACAAGACGTGGATGCCCGGGTCAGGCCCGGGCATGACGGTGATCTGCTACTTCATCTCTGTCAGCCGCGCCGCGTAGCGGGCCATCAGATCCACTTCGATATTGACCTCGCTGCCTGCGCGCCAGCCGCCGATCGTCGTGACCGTGAGAGTATGCGGGATGATCAGCACCGAAAATGTGACGTCATCGACCGTATTCACCGTCAACGACACACCATCCAGCGTGATCGAGCCTTTGACCGCGATGAAACGCGCCAAATCGCGCGTGGTTCGGAGCACGAACCGCGCCATATCAGGCAGATCTTCGCGCGAGACGATGGTAGCGATGCCATCGGCATGGCCTGCCACGATATGGCCGCCGAGTTCGTCGCCGATCTTCAGCGCGCGCTCGAGATTGAGCCGGGTTCCGACGCCCCAGTGCTTCGCCGTGGTCATGCCAAGCGTTTCCGCGGCGGCATCGACGTCGAACCAGGTCCTGCCGCCCTCAACGCCGGAGGCGACCACGGTCAGGCACACGCCATTGCAGGCGATCGAGGCGCCATCGGCGATGGTCGCGCGATCGTAACGGCAGGCGATCCGCAGCCGGTGCAACTGCCCCTGCGCCGTGGGTGTCAGGCTGGTGATCTCGCCGACATCCGTGACTATGCCCGTGAACACATCAAACCCTTTCAGTCGTCGTCATGGCCGGGCTTGACCCGGCCATCCACGTCTTGCTTCGTCGCCAGTGGCCAAGGCGTGGATGCCCGGGTCAAGCCCGGGCATGACGCGCGGACACAGCGCTAGGCGCGATCGTAGATTGTCAAAGTATCTTTTCCGAGCGTTTCGCTAGCACGAACCTTGAAGGCCGGCGACTGCGTGAGGGCGGCGAGCGGCAATGCGTCCAGCGCGGGCACGCCGTCGGCGCCGACCGCCTCCGGCGCGCGCAACAGCCAGGCTTCGTCGACCAGGTCAGCCGCAACGAAGGATGACGCCACCCGCGCCCCGCCCTCGACCATCACTTTCGTGATGCCCTTCTCGGCGAGCGCATGCAGCACCGCGAGCAGATCGAGTCCCGGCGGCGAGACCGTGTCCGCCACCCGGATCACCTGGGCACCGGCGGCACCCAGCTTCATCGCAGCCGGCGCTTCGGCAAGCTCCGAGGTCATCACCCATAACGGCGTTTCGCGCGCCGAATGCACCAGGCGGCTGTCGCCCGGCAGGCGCAGCGCGCGGTCCAGCACCACCCGCACCGGCGAACGCGCCTCCATGCCCGGCAGGCGGCAGGTCAACACCGGATCGTCGGCCAGCGCCGTGCCGATCCCGATCAGGATCGCATCGCTCTGCGCGCGGAGCAGATGCACCCGCAACCGGACCACGTCTCCCGTGATCGCCACCGGGCGGTGGCCGGCAGCGCCGATCTTGTCGTCGGCGGAGACCGCGAGCTTGAGCAGCACATGCGGACGCTTGTCGCGGACACGGCGGAAATGACCGGCATGGTCCCGCGCCGCCTCCTCCGCGCACAGCCCGACATCGACAGCGATGCCCGCCGCGCGCAACCGTGCATGGCCCTGGCCGCCGACATCAGTATTGGGGTCCTCGATCGCCGACACCACGCGCGCGATGCCCGCGGCAATCACCGCGTCGGCGCAGGGTGGCGAGCGGCCGAAATGCGAGCATGGCTCGAGCGTCACATAGAGCGTGGCGCCGCGCGCCGCTTCGCCCGCGCGCCGCAACGCCTCCGGCTCGGCATGCGGCCGGCCGCCTGCTTGCGTCCAGCCACGCCCAACAATGACGCCATCCTTGACCACGACCGCGCCGACCGCCGGATTCGGCCAGGTGCGGCCCTGCCCGCGCCGGCCGAGCGTCAGCGCGAGCTGCATGAACCGCAGATCGGCGGCTTTCGACTGTTTGGCTTCTGCGGCGAGCTTGTCTTCCAGGATGCGGAAGATCATTTGCGGAACTGTGCGATGCGCGGGTCGTCTTCGCTAGTGAGCTCGCCGAGCACCGCCTCGAAATCCTTGGCTTCGCGGAAGTTGCGGTAGACGGAAGCGAAGCGGACATAGGCGACGTCGTCGAGCTGGCGCAGATGCTCCATCACGATCTCGCCGATGGCCTCGGAGGAAACCTCGGCCTCGCCGCTGCTTTCGAGCTCCCGCACGATGGTGGACACCATCTTCTCCAAACGTTCGGTTTCCACCGGCCGCTTGCGCAACGAGATCTGCAGCGAGCGCACCAGCTTGTCGCGGTCGAACGGAACGCGGCGGCCGTTGCGCTTGATCACCGTCAGCTCGCGAAGCTGCACCCGCTCAAATGTCGTGAAGCGGAAATTGCAGGTGATGCAGACGCGCCGCCGCCGGATCACAGCCGAATCCTCGGTCGGACGCGAGTCCTTGACCTGCGTATCCAGACTGTTGCAACTCGGGCAGCGCATCGAACGAGCCTTTACTGATAGATCGGGAAGCGGTCGGTCAGCGCCTTCACGCGTTCCTTGATCGCGGCTTCCACCAGCGGCGCCTTGCCCTCCGGCGACTGCTGCAGCGCGGTCAGGACTTCCGCGATCATGCCGCCGACTTCCTTGAACTCGGCGATGCCGAAGCCGCGCGTGGTCGTCGCGGGCGTGCCGAGCCGCAAACCGGAGGTGACGAACGGGGTCTCGGGATCGAACGGAATGCCGTTCTTGTTGCAGGTGATGGCGGCGCGCACCAACGCCTTCTCCGACACATTGCCCTTCAGCCCCTTCGGCCGGAGGTCGACCAGCATCAGATGGTTGTCGGTGCCGCCGGAGACGATGTCGAGCCCATGGCCGTGCAGCGTTTCCGCCAGCGCCTTGGCATTTTCGACCACGTTCTTGGCGTAGACCTTGAAGTCCGGCCGCAGCGCCTCGCCGAACGCAACCGCCTTGGCCGCGATCACATGCATCAGGGGGCCGCCCTGCAGGCCCGGGAAGATCGCCGAGTTGAGCTTCTTGGTCAGCGTCTCGTCATTCCACAGCATCAGGCCGCCGCGCGGGCCGCGCAGCGACTTGTGCGTCGTCGTGGTGGTGACATGCGCGTGCGGCACCGGCGAAGCATGCACGCCGCCGGCGACGAGGCCCGCGAAATGCGCCATGTCGACCATGAGATAGGCGCCGACACTGTCGGCGATCTCGCGAAAGCGCTTGAAGTCCCAGGCACGTGAATAGGCCGATCCGCCGGCGATGATCAGTCTGGGCTTGACCTGTTCGGCCTGCTTGGCGACCGCATCCATGTCGATGATCTGGTCCTCGCGCCGCACCGTGTAGTGCGCAGCCTTGAACCATTTGCCGGACATGTTGACGGGCGAGCCATGGGTGAGATGGCCGCCGGCGGCGAGGTCGAGGCCCATGAAGGTGTCGCCGGGCTGCAGCAGCGCCAGGAACACCGCCTGGTTCATCTGGCTGCCTGAGTTCGGCTGCACATTGGCGAACTTCGCACCGAACAGTTTCTTGGCGCGCTCGATCGCCAGCGTCTCGGCGACGTCGACCCACTCACAACCGCCATAGTAGCGCGCGCCCGGATAGCCTTCGGCGTATTTGTTGGTCATCACCGAGCCCTGCGCCTCCAGCACAGCGCGGCTGACGATGTTCTCGGAAGCGATCAGCTCGATCTCATGGCGCTGCCGACCCAATTCGCCCTTGATCGCCTCCGCGATTTCAGGATCGGCCTCGACAAGGGTCGCCCTGAAGAAGGAATCAGGCGCGGAACCGGATTTGGCGCTCGGGGAGGAAGAGGTCATCGGCGAAATATCTCCACCGCCGCAAGCCTTTAGAGGATGCGGTCGGTCAAATGTGGGCGGTCGAAGCTGGTCGGTCAGCGTTATCACATCGCCGGGTGCCGGCCAAGCGGTTGCGGTAGGCGAGCGACAATTATGCCAGATATGGTGGGGTCGGCGGGATTTGCCAGTTCCGCAGGTGCCAACCGTTCGCTCACGCCATCCCCGTCATTCCGGGGCGTCCGAAGGACGAGCCCGGAATCCATCGGGCCGGAGGCGCAAACAGCGAGATGGATTCCGGGCTCGATGCTGTCGCATCGCCCCGGAATGACCGAGAGAGAATTTGCAAGCGATTCCAAAGTGATTTGCCACGTCCAGTCATCACGCAAAAAACATTCCGCTTCCGTCGTCGGGCAAATCAGTGATTTAACTCCGCGCGTCTCACGCGAATGAGGGGCGGATCGCGATCGTCACGAACGTTGCGGTGAGATGCGGTGGACGCGATGCGTGCGACTGACGAGCGCGCGCATCACGGACGGCGAAGTCGTGTGGTCCTGGCGCCCCGACGCTGGCGCTAAGTTTTTCGCGCGAACTTTTTTCGCGCGAGAGATGACGGTGGCAAGAAAGCCCGGTCACCGGGGAGAGCGCGAAGTAAGCCGTAACACCATCGCGCAGGGAAAGCCGGAATGCTTCGGTTGAACCTGTGGTCCTACCCCCGTGCTTTTTGTTGCACGGGACCCACGGGTGCAACCGGCACCCGGCTTTCCCTGCGCCCTCTGTTCGATGAGAGGGCGGAAACTGAAGCAAAGCTCGGACGCAACGCGCCGCGAGAATGCGGACGCATATCCTCTCACACACTCCACCGTCATGCTCCGCGAAGGCGGGGGCATCCAGTAACCTGCGGCCTCTCGGCTCAAGCACTGCGGTCTTTGGAATACTGGATAGTCCGGTCAAGCCGGACGATGACAGCGGAGAGCTGTTTGACATTTGAATCATGAAGTCTGCGACGACGCCGTAGGGTGGGCAAACCGAAGCGTGCCCATCATCGCGAGTACAGCACTGGGTGGTGGGCACGGCGCAAGTGCGCCTTTGGCCACCCTACAGAGGATGCGGCGACAACTCGCGCTACACTACAGCCCCGTAAACCCCGCCTTCACATGATCGGTGGAACCGTCGAGCTGGCGCAAATACGTCAATCCGCAGACCGTCAACCGGTGCGGGTCGGTCTCGCCCGCTTCGAACAAGGTGCGGACATATTCCGTCACCTTCGCCCGCGCTTCGTCGCTCGCCGCGGCGGTGCGGTTCGCAAGGAGGTCATAGGTGTGCATGATGCGATCGATCGCGGCTTCCATCACTTTCTCCGATTGGGAATGATCAGATCACGAGCTGTGCTGCTTCGAACTCGGCGATCGCCTTGTTGGCGAGCTTGATCCTGTTGGTTTCGCCGCGCCGGAACATCTGCACGATGATCGTGAGCAATTGCTCGTTGGTGGCATAACTGTCCGGAATGGTGCCGGTCCTGCGCAGATAGTTGGAGGCAATGGCGTAGGCCTCGCCGACCACTTCGACATTCATCGCCCACATTCCGCGCTCGACCAGCATCTCGCTCTCCATAGCCCGAGATAAAGCGCGAGGGCGCAACTGGTTCCCTGTTCCGCGAGACTCTTTTTGCGGTGCCAAAAACAAAGCGCACCGACCGGGCACAGTCGATGCGCTTTGCTGGAGGATGACGGCTCGCCGGTCTTCTATCGGGCCGGCTTGGCCGCTCTGGCGAAGTCTTGGATCTGGCGAAGTCTTGGAGGTGTTGAAGTCTTGGAGGTGTTGAAGTCTTGGAGGTGCGAAGTCTTGGAGGTGCGAAGTCTTGAAGGTGTCAGAGGCGATAGAGGATCTGGTCGGTCCAGAACCGCTCGAGCCGGTGCAGCGACTTGTTCAGCGTCGAGAACTCCTCGTTCGAGATGCCGCCGACCTGCTCCACGGTCTTGACGTGCTTCTGGTAGAGCGCATCGACGATGCGGCGGATCTCCTGGCCCTGCGGCGTGAGGCGAATGCGCACCGAGCGGCGATCGACACGCGAGCGCTGATGATCGAGGAAGCCGAGCTCGACGAGCTTCTTCAGATTGTAGGAGACGTTGGAGCCGAGATAGTAGCCGCGCGTGCGCAGCTCACCCGCGGTCAATTCCTTGTCGCCGATATTGTAGAGCAACAGCGCCTGCACCGAATTGATGTCGGCGCGCCCGCGGCGGTCGAACTCGTCCTTGATGACGTCGAGCAGCCGGCGATGCAGCCGCTCCACCAGCGTAAGGGCTTCGAGATAGAGCGACTGAACCGTCGGCTGGCCGGCGGCGCGATCAGCGGTTTCCACCGCCGTTGAGGCAACGGCTTTGATCATGACACTTCCCCTGTTGTCGTTTTATCGACTTATTCGACGAAACTTGTGTCCCGCCTGATAGGTTCAACTTAAGGGGGCCGTTTGAACATCAGCTTAAATAAGACAATAAAGAGATCATGAATTTAAGACAGTGAATCGCGGATTAAGCCCGTCAATCAAGGACTTTTCGCAACCCTTCATTGACGGTGGAGCGCTCCTGTTCACGCTTCGTCTGCATGCCCTGTCACAATCGGAAACAGCTTCGCTCAAATTCGAAACGACCGCGTAATAGATATGAGGGAACCCTTTACGGTGAGCGAAGGGTTACCGTGAAATTTTCTGAAAATTTTCGCGGCGCCGATCGTGTTTCCTGCACACGCACGTTAATGCGCGCTATGGCGGCCGTTCGCGTGCGGCCATCCAGGCGAGCGCGAGATAGCCGGCGAGCATCAGCGCTTCGAACACCACCACCGTCAGGCTGCCGCCGTAGATGTTCGGAAACATCAATTCGATCACTGCCATCGAGACGACGGTGGTCAGCCACACCACCGCGCCCCAGGGCGTGGCGAGCCACAGCCCGACGGCGGCGACGAGCTCGATGACGGCGAAGTAGATGGTCGCGGTCTGCCAGGCCATCGACTGGTTCTCGAAGGCCTCCTCCTCGGAGCCGACGAATCCCGTCACCTGCGCCCAGTGGTAGAGGCCCTTGGCGATCGAGACCACGGCCATGAGGCGGAGGAAGAAGACGAGCCGCCGGGTCCATACATTCTCGTCCCGCTGGATCCGGTCCGACGACATCGCCGCAACCGATATCGCATTGTCCCGCGATTGGTCGCGCGCGGAGGTGTCAGACATCGCAGAAGCTGTCCGTGGAAGCGAAATGGGTCATCGGCGCAGTCTTGGCCCGCCCGGCCGGCAAAATCAATTGCAGTTGCGGCAGATCAACGGCGCCGTGACGTTACTGGACGAGGATGCTAGAATTAGATCAAATCGAAATCCGTCTGCCGACTTCAGGAGAACAAGCCCATGGCGATCAAATTCGGGCGCCCGATCGAACTGCGCGATGCGCCAAAGCGGCAGACCGCCCTCGCCTCCCCGCCGCTGGATTTGACCATACGGCCCCGCCGCAACCGCAAGGCGGGATGGGCCAGGCGGCTGGTGCGCGAAAACGTGCTGACCACGGACGACCTGATCTGGCCCCTGTTCGTCGTTAACGGCCACAATGTCCGCACCCCGGTCGCCTCGATGCCGGGCGTGGACAGACTAAGTGTCGACCAGGCGGTGCGCGACGCCGAGCGCGCGGCCAAGCTCAATATCCCCTGCATCGCGCTGTTTCCCTACACCGAGCCGTCGCTCCGCGACGAGCAGGGCTCGGAGGCACTCAATCCCGACAATCTCGTCTGCCAGTCGGTGCGTGCGATCAAGAAGGAATTCCCCGACATCGGCGTGCTCTGCGACGTCGCGCTCGATCCCTTCACCAGCCATGGCCATGACGGGCTGATTGAAGACGGCAGGATCCTCAATGACGAGACGGTCGCGGTGCTGGTGAAGCAGGCGCTGGTGCAGGCCGAGGCCGGCTGCGATATCATCGCGCCGTCTGATATGATGGACGGGCGCGTCGGCGCGATCCGCGAGGCGCTCGACGCCGAGGGTTTTGGCGACGTCCAGATCATGGCCTATGCGGCGAAATACGCCTCCGCCTTCTACGGACCGTTCCGCGACGCCATCGGCTCGGCCAAGACGCTGACCGGTGACAAGCGCACCTACCAGATGGACAGCGCCAATTCGGACGAGGCCCTGCGCGAGGTCGAGCTCGATATCGCCGAAGGCGCCGATATGGTGATGGTGAAGCCCGGCATGCCCTATCTCGACATCGTGCGCCGGGTGAAGGACACGTTTGCGATGCCGACCTTCGTCTACCAGGTATCAGGTGAATACGCGATGATCGCGGGCGCCGCGCGCAATGGCTGGATCGACGGCGAGCGCGCGATGATGGAGAGCCTGGTCGGCTTCAAGCGCGCCGGCGCCGACGGCATCCTGACGTATTTTGCACCGCAAGCCGCGGAGAAGCTGAGGGAGCGCGAATAGTGAATGGCGAGTAGCGAATGGAGGTCTCGCTATTCGCAATTCGCCACTCCCTACTCGCCATAGCCTCCGAATCGCCGAATATTTGCGCTTGCTGGGGTTCCGGACCTTGGCACCCGGGCAGCCCGTTCCCATGTGCTGCCCGGGATAGTCCCAGTCGGAGGGGAGATTATGTCTTACGGCGGTTCGGGTAACTACGGTGCCTGGCGTAACGCCGGCGGCGTGCCGCCGCATGCGTTCGATCCGCGATTGGAGCCGGAACTGTTCCGCGGCGTGCTGACCCGGCGGGTATTTGCCTTCCTCATCGACTTGGTTGTGCTTTCGGTCCCCGTCATCCTTGGGTATTTTTTCATTGCCGTCTTCGGCCTGCTCACCCTTGGCCTCGGTTGGGCGCTGTTCTGGCTGGCGTGGCCGGCCACGATCGTCTGGGCGGTCGTCTATTACGGCGCGTCGATCGGCGGTGCCTCTTCGGCGACCGTCGGGATGCGGATGATGGATCTGGAGCTGCGCACCTGGTACGGGGCACCGGGCTATTTCGTGCTCGGCGCCATGCATGCCGTGCTGTTCTGGCTTTCGATCTCCTTCCTCTCGCCGCTTGTGCTGCTATTCGGCCTCTTCAACAGCCGGCGGCGTTTGCTGCACGACATCGTGCTCGGAACCGTTATCATCAACAGCTCGGCCCGCGCTCACGCGGCATCCGCAGCGCACACTTATTGAGCCAGCCAATTGAGCCCAGCAAGGTGATTGACCGCTAGCCTCCGGGGCGCGATGCTGGGGGGCTGTTTCGGAGGCCTGACGACCCGTCGTGACCCAGCATTCGCGTGATACTCCGCAGTTTTACCTGACGGCGCCGTCGCCCTGCCCCTATTTGCCAGGTCGCCATGAGCGCAAGGTGTTCACGCATCTGGTCGGCGACAAAGCGGGCGATCTCAACGATCTGCTCACCCATGGCGGGTTCCGTCGCAGCCAGTCCATCGCCTACCGGCCGGCCTGCGACCAGTGCCGCGCCTGCGTTTCGGTGCGCGTGATCGCCAACGAGTTCCGGCCCTCGCGCAGCTTCCGCAAGGTCATGGCCTGCAATGCCGACTTGGTCGGCGAGCAGCGCTCCGCAGTGCCGACCTCCGAACAATATTCCGTGTTCCGCGCCTATCTCGACCGGCGCCACCGCCACGGCGGCATGGCTGACATGACCGTGCTCGACTACGCGATGATGGTTGAGGACAGCCATGTCGAGACCCGGATCATCGAGTATCGCAAGCGCGGCATCGACAGCGGCATCACCGGTCGCGGCGAGGAACTGATCGCGGTGGCGCTGACGGATGTGCTGAGCGACGGCCTGTCGATGGTCTATTCCTTCTTCGAGCCCTCGTTCGAGAACCGCTCGCTCGGCACCTTCATGATCCTGGATCACATCGCCCGCGCGCGCCGGCTCGGACTGCCCTACGTCTATCTCGGTTATTGGATCGAGGGCTCCAAGAAGATGGACTACAAGGCGCGCTTCCTGCCGCAGCAGCGCCTCGCGCCGAGCGGCTGGCTCCGGGTCGACGCGGCCGGCGACATGGCGTCAGAGCCGCAGGATTGACCGGCGCTCAGCCGAAGAAGGTATCGAACAGCAGCTTCACATTCAGGATGACGATAACGCTCGCCACGAGCCAGGCGACCGCGGCAACCGGCATCGATATCGCGAACTTGCCCATCTTGCGCCGGTCGGACACGAACCGCACCAGCGGAATGACCGCAAAGGGAAGCTGCATCGAGAGGATGACCTGGCTGAACACCAGGAGTTCGGCGGTGCCGCGCTCGCCATAAAGCGCGGTGACGGCCACGACCGGCACGATCGCGATGCCCCGCGTCAGCAGCCGCCGCGCCCAGCTCGGCAGCCGCAGGCTGAGGAAGCCTTCCATCACGATCTGGCCAGCGAGCGTCGCCGTCACCGTCGAGTTGAGGCCGGAGGCGAGCAGCGCCACCGCGAACAGCGTCGAGGCGATGCTGAGGCCAAGCAGCGGGGACAGCAGCTCGAAGGCCTGGCCGATCTCGGCGACATCGGAATGGCCGCTCCGGTGGAAGGTCGCGGCCGCGACCACCAGGATCGCGGCATTGATGAACAGCGCCAGCATCAGCGCGATCGTGGAGTCGGTCGTCGCCCATTTGATCGCGTCCCGCCGCCCCTCTTCGCTGCGCTCGTAGGCGCGGGTCTGCACGATCGACGAATGCAGATACAGATTATGCGGCATCACGGTCGCGCCGATGATGCCGATCGCGATGTAGAGCATCTCGGGATTGGTGAAGATCTCGCTCGACGGCGCAAAGCCGCGCAGCATCGCGGCAATCGGCGGCGCCGCGGCGGAGACCTGGATCGCGAAGCAGGTCGCGATCACGATCAGAAGCGCGATCACGAAGGCTTCCAGGAAGCGGAAGCCGCGGTTCATCAGGAGCAGCAGCAGAAAGGCATCGAGCGCGGCGATCAGCGCGCCGCCGATCAGGGGAATGCCGAACAGGAGCTTCAGCGCGATCGCGGTACCGATCACCTCCGCCAGGTCGCAGGCGATGATCGCGGCTTCGCAGGCGATCCACAGCAGGAAGTTCACTGGGCGCGAATAGGTCGCCCGGCAGGCCTGCGCCAGGTCGCGGTCAGTGACGATGCCGAGCCGGGCCGCGAGCGCCTGCAGCAGGATCGCCATCAGGTTGGACAGCAGGATGACCGAAAGCAGCGTGTAGCCGAACTTCGAGCCACCCGCGAGGTCGGTCGCCCAATTGCCGGGATCCATATAGCCGACCGACACGAGATAGCCCGGTCCGGCAAAGGCAAGCAGCCGGCGCCACCACCGGCCCGCCGTCGGAATCTCGACCGTCGAGTTCACCTCGGGGAGGCTTCGGGTATCCGGCGCATCGGCGCGCCATCCGGTTGAGGTCGGCAGCACCTGCGTTACGGTGTCGGGGATCAGTCGGGGCGATCGGGCATCCATGATGCCACAATGCCGGAAAACATTTTTTGTTGCAACTCATTTGCAACTGCATCTGGGAAGTCGATGAGGTCACATCCGCCAGTCGCCGCAGCCGCAGCCTCGGGCGAGTGCTTGCTGCGTTGCGGTAAAGTCACACTACCGCGCGAACCTGCTCATGTAATGCGGCCGTCACACTGCGACATAAAGTCCCGCGCTAGGGCTCGCCGGGTGGGTATGGGGCGTGCAGTTCACAGTGGAGGCCAGCAATGGCGACAATGAGAACCTTGATCCTCGGCACCGCCGCGGGGCTGATGGCAGCCAGCGGTGCGCATGCGGCCGATCTTCCGATCAAGGCGAAGCCCATCGAATATGTGAAGATCTGCTCGGCTTACGGCCCAGGCTTCTTCTTCATCCCCGGTACCGACACCTGCATGAAGATCGGTGGCTATCTCCGGGTCGACACCACATTCAATGGCGGTGTGCAGGGCTCGCCGGCCTGGAACGGCGACGCAGGACAACATAACCGCTACTTCGACTACTTCGCCGCCCGCTCCCGTATGCTGTTGTCAATCGACACCCGCACCGCCACCGACTATGGCGTAGTCCGTACCTTCGGGCAGGGCCGGTTTCAGTTCTCTACGCTCGGCAACAACACCTTCAACCCGAATTCGATCAACGGCTCGCTGCCGGTCGCAAACTCGCAGCTGCTCGACACTCCCGGCGGCGGCGTTACTACCATCCAGTTCCTCTTTATCCAGTTCGCAGGCTTCACCTTCGGTCAGTCGGCGTCTGCCTACTCCTCGCCTTGGCAGGGTTTCCCCGGCAACATCACGGACTTCCTGCTCGGCGGCCAGAACAATGATACCGGCGTCAACAACATCCAATACACTGCGGATTTCGGCAACGGAGTGACCGGCACCATCGGCCTCGACGATCCAACGGTATGGGACCGCACCGCGGTTTACAACCTGTCGCTGCCGCTGAACGCCACGCTGAACACGGGCAACGCTTACGCCGGCGTCCATGCGCCCGAGGTGGTCGGCAACATCCGCGTCGACCAGGCTTGGGGTCTGTTCCAGATTTCCGCCGCGGCGCATGAGGTCAACGCCTCCTACAATGTCCTGAACGCCCTTGGAGCGCCAGCGGGCGCCGTCGGCCTGCCAGGCGCGGCGCCGACCGGAGCATCCGAGCTTTCCGGACATCCCGACACCTCATGGGGCGGCGCGGTGATGGCGGCGTTGCAGATCAAGAACATCCCGACCGGTCCCGGCGACGACATCAAGATGGACGTGAGCTATTCCAAGGGAGCGACGAAGTACGTTATCTCGTCGGCTTCAACCTCGCCGAGCTTTGCCATGTTCGGCAGCTCCAGCACTTTTGGCGCTTATCAGAGCATCGGATTCGGTGCGACGACCGACGCCGTCTATCTGCCGGTCGCAGCCGGCGGCGACGGCTCGCTGCATCTGACGGAGGCCTTTGGCGTTCGCGGTGCATTCAACCACAACTGGGACCCATATTGGTCGTCGAGCCTCTTCGGCTCGTATGTGGGCGTCCGCTATGACGGCGCGGCCAAGGCCTTCATTTGCGCGAACTACACCACGCCCGGCAAAGCCGTCAGTGCGGACTACGTCTGCAACCCCGACTTCAACTTGTCGCAGCTTGGTCTCATCACCCGCTGGACCCCGGTCAAGAACCTGACCTTCTCCGCCGAATTCATGTGGTTCCACCTCGACCAGAAATTCCAGGGCTCCGCGGTCCTTGGAGCTTCGGCCCCCAAGCCTACCGCGCGCTACGAGTTCAGCGATCAGGACACGTTCCAACTGCAGCTTCGCGCCCAGCGCAACTTCTGACGGGCTTGCATCGAAGCTTAGCCTGCTGATCGTGGCGGCCAATGGTGAACTGACACCGGCCGTCGCGTCGCCTGCCGTGAACAACGCTTTCCGACCACCGCCTTCATCTCACGCATCGGCACATTAGCCCGAGTGGCGCTTCGCATCTTTGGCGGAGGGTGAGACCGCTGATCGGACCTCCATAACGCCAGAATGCCGGAATCGGCCTTGTTGTTGCGATTCATTTGCAACTACGCCGAGGCCGAAATGCGACCCTCGCATCTTGTAAAGCACTCAGGAAGTGCTTTACTGTTTGATATGATCAAATTGCTCCCGGAAACACCGACGGCGACCCTGCGCTATGCGCTCGCACCCGATGAAGCGGGCATCGCTGCGATCGAGGCGACGTTCGCCGCCTATGACCGGATGATGGCGATTCTCGCCGAGGTTGCCCCTGTCGGCGCCAATCTGGTCGCTCTTCATGCCCAGGCCTACGAAAGCATCCGGAAGGAGACCGATCTACCGGCGCGCCTCGTCACGCTCGGCTTGCGCGACCGCGCCAACTACGTGCCGGGCGCGACCGTGCGTCGCATTCCGCTCGACGAGAAGTTGTTCTCGATCAAGGGACCAACTTCACTCACCGTTAGCACTGTCAAAGGACGCGTCTTGGTCCAATTCGAAGTGCCGGGATATCTTGCCGGCTGGGAAAGCCCCTTCCCGGCTCACTTGGTCTCGGACGGCAGGACTTACGAAATCCACATCGCCGTCAAATCGAAATCAACACCACCGGAGGAGAAGACGATGGTTCACGAAGGTATCCTCGCACGCATGGGACGGTTGCTGGCGGCCATCGCCAGCCAGACGCTCGACAACGCGGAAAACAGCAACAAGGTCGCCCTCGTGAAACAGGCGATCCGCGAGATCGACGCCGGCGCTGACGAGGCGCGCCATGCGCTCGGCAAATCGCGCGCCGAAGAATTCCGCCTCAAGCAGCGGCGCGAAGAACTCGACGCCGAAGTCGCAAGCCTGAACGAAAAAGTGCGTCTGGCGCTCACCGAGGGTCGCGAAGATCTCGCGCGCGCCGGCGTTGCACGACAAATTGATCTTGAGTCCCAGGGCATTGCACTCGAACGCGCGATGGATTTCGTCGAGCTCGAAATCGACGAACAGACCAAGGCGTTACAGGCGATGCTTGCGGCACGGCGCGAAGCGGAATCCCGGCTTGCCGATCTCGAGAAAAGTCTCGCGCAGCAAGCGGTGCATGAAACCGGACGGGCTTCAGCAGCGACCAAAACTGTGAGTCCCGATCGGGCCATGGCGGCGATCGCGCGGGTGACGGGTGTTCCTGCCTCCAGCGTCTTCGCCGACAAAGAGCTCGACGAGCTCGATAGACTGCACCGCGAGAAGGAAATCGCGGCGCGGCTTGAAAGGATCAAGTCGCAACAATGAGTGCAATCGGCGACATTCTGCTCGCCCCCGACGTACGGCCCTTCGCGGTCGCGGCAGCAATCATGGTGGCCTTGGGCGGTATTGAACTGCTCACTACCATGATCGGATTTTCAATCAGCGAATTCTTCGGCAAGGATTTTTCTGTCGACGCCGAGAACAACGGCCTCAACGGTCTGTTTCTCTGGATCAATGCCGGCCGACTGCCTCTCCTGATCCTCATCATCCTGGCGCTCGGCATCTTCGCCATCGGAGGATTTTTGATCCAGGGCCTCGCTCACAGCGTGGGCACCGCCCTGCCGGTTTCGATCGTTGCACTGGCAGCCGCGGCCGCCAGCGTTCCTCTGATCAGAACCACAAGTCGCGGTCTCGCCCGCATCATCCCGCGGGACGAGACCTATGCGGTGAGCGATAGCGACTTTGTCGGCAAGGTCGCCACCGTGACCGTCGGTCCTTTGGATCAAGGACTTCCCGGTCGCGTCCGTCTCAAGGATGTCTTCGGCAATTGGCATACCGTGTCGGCGCGTGCCGCGAGCGATTCCGAGGCGTTGCCGGTCGGCGCCGCTGTCTTGCTGGTCGACCGCGACGCCAAGAGTTTTATCGCAATCGCCGCACCCGCCGACTTGATTGAACAACAAGCATCATCCAGCAAAGCATAATACAGGGCATAATCATGTGGGAACTTGCTGTACCCGTCGTCATTGGCGTCCTCGCCATCCTCGTCATCGGGTTGATGTTCGCCAAACTCTACAAACGGTCGACGCGGGATGAAGCGTATGTGCGGACCGGGCTCGGCGGCCAGAAGGTCGTGCTCGACGGCGGCTCGGTCGTTCTCCCGATCTTCCACTCGACGGCGGCGGTCAACCTGAAGACGCTCCGGCTCGAAGTCGTGCGCGGCGGCCCGGATTCCCTGATCACCAAGGACCGCATGCGCGTCGATATCGGTGCGGAGTTCTATCTGCGCGTCAAACCCGACACTTCTTCGATCGCGCTCGCGGCGCAGACGCTGGGCAGCCGCACCAACAACGCCGTCGAACTGCGCGAATTGATCGAGGCCAAATTCGTCGACGGCCTCCGCTCGGTCGCTGCGACCATGAATCTCGAAGAGCTGCAGGAGCAGCGAGCGAAATTCGTCAAGTCGGTGCAGGATGCGGTCGGCGCCGATATCGAGAACAACGGCCTCGAGCTTGAATCGGTGTCGCTGACAAGGCTCGACCAGAGCGACATCAAGCATTTCAATCCGAGCAACTTCTTCGATGCCCACGGTCTCACCACGCTGACCAACATCACCAAGCAGCGTGAGCAGGAACGCAACCAGATCATCCGCAATACAGAAGTGAATATCGCCCAGCAGGATCTGGTCGCGCGCCAGACCACGCTGACGATCGAGCTGACCAAGCGCGAGGCGGAGTTGGCCCAGCAGCGCGATATCGCCAACAAGACTGCCTCGATGCGCGCGGAGACCGCGCAGGCCGAGCAGACGGCCCTGCAGAAGGAAGCCGAATACCGCATCCAGCAGGAACTCGCGGTCGCCAACAAGCAGACCGAGGCCAACCAGGCCCGCGACACCCGGAAGATCGAAGCCGATCTCGCGGTCAAGCGGCGCACCACCGAAGCCGATCGTGAACTCGAGATCGTCGCGCAAGAAGCGGCGATCCTGGTCGCCGACAAGAGCAAGGACCAGTCGGAAGCGCAAACCATTGCCGAAACTGCGCGTGCGCTTGCGATCGCCGCGGAGGAAAAGGTCACGACCGCCCGGGCCACCGAAATCGCTGAACGCGACCGCATCATCAATGTGATCGCGGCGCGCAAGGTGGCCGAGACCGAGGCGATGCCGATCACGGTCATGGCACAAGCCGAACGGCAGGCCGCCGACAACAAGGCGGAAGCCACCAACGTGCTCGCCCAGGCCGATGCCAATGCCGCCACCACCCGTGCCGCCGGCGTCAGGGCGCTCGGCCAGGCCGAAGCGGAAGTCGCGACCTTGAAGACCGAAGCGCGCAACAGACTGAGCGCGGCGATCATTGAGTACGACCTCAATCTCGCGCGCATCAACATCATCCCGAACGCGCTTGCGGAGGCCGTCAAGCCGGTCGAGAAGATCTCCGACATCCGGATCTTCGACACCGGCGGCATGCTCGGCCGCGGCGGCAGTGGCCATATGAATGGCAATGGCGCGATAGGATTGGGCGACGGCCTCGCCGCGCAGTTGCTGTCGGTCTCCGCCTTCAAACCGATGATCGACAAGATCCTTAGCGAGGCCGGTTTCCCGACGGGACCGGATGCGCTGACCAGCCTCACCAGCGCATTGGCACAGCGGAAGGCGGAAGTGGGCGCCGCCGAGGAAGTGCCAGCGGCAACCAACGGCGCGGCGATCGCGGCGCCAGCCGCGGCGTTGAGCAAGCCGGCGGCGGAAACGAGGGCATAGTCCCGAACCATCCATCGCATCCAATGGCCCGCCGTGTTCCCCCCACGGCGGGCCTCCTGCTTGTCGGGAAACGGGTGGGATCGGAGAAGCTCAAACCACACACTTTGGCGGACTCAAAACTTCGACAGAAGTCTGCCATGTCCGCCCTCAAGACCCCTCACCTGCCTTCGACCTTCGGCCGCCTAGCCTGGTCGAACCTCGCCGCACAGTCGGCTGAGCAGATCGCGCTGGCCGCTGCTCCCATCGTAGCGGTGCTCCTGCTCGGCGTCGGCGAGGGCCAGACCGGCCTGCTGCAGACCGCACTGACGCTGCCCTTCATCCTGTTTGCGATCCCCGCAGGCCTGCTCGCCGACCGCTTCTCGCGGCGCGTCCTGATGGCGGGTTCCGAGGCGTTGCGTGCGGCGGCACTTGCCGCAACACTGCTCCTGATCTTGCTCGGCCTGTTGACGCTGCCGCTGCTTTCGGTGCTCGGCTTCATCGCTGTGTGCGGGACGGTTGCCTACAGCGTGGCCGCGCCTGCGCTGGTGCCGTCGCTGGTGACGCCGGATCAGTTGCCGACGGCGAATGCGCGGATCGAACTGGCCCGCACTGTCGCTTTCGCCAGCGGGCCTGCGCTCGGCGGCGTGCTGGTCGGATGGGTCGGTGCCGCGCCCGCCTTCGGATTTGCTGCCGCGCTTTCGGTGATCGCCGTGGTGCTGCTGGCCGGTATCCACGAGCCGGCCCGCGCGCCGGCGCCACGTCGACATCCGCTGCTGGAGATCAAGGAAGGCGCCGTGTTCGTGTTCCGTCATGAGCTGCTGCGGCCGGTCTTCATCACCCAGTTCATCTTCAACACCGCCTCCTTCCTGTTGCTCGCGGTGTTCGTGCCCTATGCCGTCAGGCATCTCGGCCTCTCCGCAATCGGCGTCGGCACCACGCTCGCGATGTACGGCGTCGGCATGGTGGTCGGCGCGCTTGCGGCGACGCGGGTGATGCGGCGCCTTGCGTTCGGCACGGTGATCGGGCTCGGCCCGGTGACGGGCTTCATCGCCTCCACCATCATGGCGCTGACGACGATCGTCCCTACGCCGCTGCTTGCGGGCCTGAGCTTCTTCCTGCTCGGCGTCGGCCCGATCCTGTGGGTGATCTCGACGACCACGCTCCGGCAATCGGTGACGCCGCCTTCGCTGCTCGGCCGTGTCTCCGCCATCAACATCATGAGCTACGGCGCGCGCCCGCTCGGCTCCGCACTGGGCGCGATCGTCGGCGGGCTTTTCGGCGCGGAGACCTGCCTCTACCTTGCCGCGGCAATCTTCGGCGCACAGGCGCTGGTGATCCTGCTGTCGCCCGCGGTCTCGCTCGTCAGGCAACCCGACATGGTCAGCGAACCGGCGGCGTGTTGATGAGAGAAGGACTCAACTGACCTCATCCACGATTGGAGAATGTTCTACGTCATGACCGGATGTCCGGCCATGACGGCAAAATTAGTGGCTGGTCTTTCCCGCTTTGTATGATACATGTCATTCAATATCCGAGCGGGAACACCATGACTGACCAGACTGCAACCCTTGATGCTGCCGCCGCATCTCGCCCCCGATCCTCCTCCGGCGTGCTGCAGATCGCGGTTCTGGCCGCGCTTGCGGCGACCGGCACGCTGGCCACCAACATCCTGCTGCCGTCGCTGCCGCAGATGGCGGCCTCGCTGAACGTGACGACCGCGGCCGTCACGTCGGCCATCACGATCTTTCTCGCCATGTTCGCGCTCGGCCAGCTCGTGGTCGGTCCGATCTCGGATCGCTTCGGCCGTCGCTGGCCGGTCCTGATCGGTTTCGCGGTATTCTTTGCCGGCAGCGTCTGGTGCAGCCTTGCAGAAGACCTCCCGAACCTCTTAATCGGCCGCGTCGTCCAGGCCGCCGGCGCCTGCGCAACGTCGGTGCTGTCGCGCGCCATTGCCCGCGACCTGTTCACCGGCGCCGCCTTGGCGCGCGCGATGGCGCTGATCATGATCGCGATGGCGGCGGCGCCGGGTTTCTCGCCGCTGCTCGGCGGCGCGCTCGATCACTATTTCGGCTGGCGCTCGGAATTCGTGCTCGTCGCGGCGTTTGCGGCGCTTGGCGCGCTCGCTTATGGCGCCACACTCGGAGAGACCCACCACTCGACGCGGATTGCGCTCAACCCCTTCGCCATCACGCGCACCTATCTCGGTCTGATCGCAGATCGCCGCTTCGTTGTGCCAACGGCAACCGTCAGCCTGATTATGGGAGGTCTGTTTGCGATGTTCTCGGCCGCGCCCCGGATCTTGATCGAGGCGCTGCATTTCTCACCGATCGAGCTCGGCCTGTTCTTCGCCGGCACCGTGCTGATTGTATTCGCCTCCGGCTGGCTCGCGACAAGGCTTGCGCCGCGCTTTGGCCTCGACCGCTCGATCAAGGGCGCGCTATTGGCAGCAGCCATCGGCGGGGCTGCCATGCTCTTCGTCTCGCTCTTCACCCCGAGCTTCCTGCCGTTCCTGACTGCGATGAGCGTGTTCCTGCTCGGCATGGGCATCGTCAACCCACTCGGCGTCGCGCAGGCGCTCTCGCCCTTCGGCGAAAAGGCGGGTGCGGCTTCCGCGCTACTCGGCTTCTGGCAGATGATGAGCGCGGCGATCGGGGTATGGCTCGCTGCGACCGTGCCGCACGAGGCGATGTTCGGGCTCGGCGTGGTGCTGACCGCTTTCTCACTGATAGCGGTCGTCCTGTACGCGCTGCGCACAAAGTAGGCCAGCGCGTAGCCCGGGTGGAGCGGAGCGCAACCCGGGACATCTGCGTCCGCGTTTGCGGCCGTCCCCGGGTTACGCTGGCGCTTCACCCGGGCTACAGATAAGGCGGAGCTAGCTCGCGAGGTAGCGCTCGTACTTTCCGGCCACCACCTCGTCCGCTGCAATGTCTGGATCGAGCGTATAGAGATTCTGCGCCCGGCTGATGCCGCGCAAGGCGAAGCGGCCGGTCGAAACCAGATAGTTCCGCCCTGCCCCATCCAGGCCATCCCGGAAGGCCTGCGAAGTCAGCAGCTCCCGGTCGACCGAGCTGCACATCGAAGCGATCCGGCTGACCTCATTGACCGCGGGCCCTACCACGGTGAAATCGAGCCGGTCCTCGCTGCCGATATTGCCATAGAACACCTCGCCCACATGCAAGCCGACATAGGCTGAGGTGGTCGGCCGTCCCTCGCCGGCACGGCGGGCGTTGAGCGCATTCAAATTGCGGCGGAAGCGGTGCTCGGCGCGGAGCGCGGCGCGCTTGGCGATCGCCATGTTCTCCTGCGTGAACATTGCCAGCACGCCGTCGCCGATCAGCTTCAGCACCTCGCCGCCGGCATCGTGGATCGCGTCGATGGAAGCCTGGGCATAATCGTTGAGGAACGGGATGATCTCGTCCGGCCCGATGCGCTCGCTGATCGCGGTCGAGCCGCGAACGTCCGAATACCACAACACTGCCTTGATGCGCTCGGTGACGCCGCGCGAGATGCGGCCGCGCATCACCTGCTCGGCGGTCTCGCGCCCCAGATAGACCCGCCCCAAGGTGCGTGCGATGTCGACCTGCGCTGCTGATTTCACCGCCAACCCAAGGACCGGCACCAAGTCGCGCAGCGCCGCCATGTGATGCTCGCCGAACCCCTCGGACTGGCGGGTGGTCCAGTAGGAGTAGAAGCAGTCCATCTCGCCGATCGTGCCGGCTTCGCCGAACCGGTGCACGAAGGAGATGAAATGCTTGTGGCCCTTTTCCGCGAGTTCGTTGATCATCGAGAAATCGAGCGTGGCGCAATCGGCCAGGTCGATCGCCATCTCGTCCTGCCCGCTTTCCAGCATGTGGTAGAAGGTCGAGCGCCGCCAGGTCTGGCTGGCATCGCCGCTGCTGGTCGAGCCGTATTCGAAAGCATCGCTTTCGTTGGTCTCGCTGTCGTTCCAGCGGAATCCGCGGCCTTCGAAGATCGGGTGCAGCGTGTCGATGAAGACGATGGCGCGCGACAGCGGCATTCCGGCCGCGCGGCAGCGTTCGCAGAAGCCGCGCAGCAGGTCGTTTTCGGGCAGGCCCGTCAGACCCTGTCTGACCAGCCAGTTCATCAGGCGCAGGCGGGGTGTGAGTTCCATACGCGGATTATGCCGGGCAATCATGTCGCGCGAAAGATCGGTCGGCGCTCCTCGGGCGCGACTTGACGACACTTCCGCGGCAGCGGCAAATGCGGGAACAACGAGGCAAGACAGAAACGCGACGGACCGATGAGCGCCCGGCAGCTTCCGATCATTCTGGCGCTCGGCACCACCCAGACGCTCGCCTGGGCCTCGAGCTATTACCTGCCCGCGGTGCTCGCTGATCCCATCGCCAGCGATCTCGGCATCGCGCCCAACTGGATCTTCGCCGCCTTCTCCGCCTCGCTCGTGCTCTCGGCCCTGCTCGGCCCCCGGATCGGCCGCCAGATCGACCTGGTCGGCGGCAGGTCCGTGCTGTCGATCTCCAATCTGACGCTGGCGGCAGGGCTCGTGCTGCTCGGCCTCACGCAGTCCATTCCGCTGCTGCTGCTCGCCTGGCTCTTCCTCGGGGTCGGCATGGGGTACGGCCTCTATGATGCCGCCTTCGGCGCGCTCGGGCGCATCTATGGCGAGGCGGCGCGGCGCCCGATCACGGGCATCACGCTGATGGCGGGCTTTGCCTCCACCGTCGGCTGGCCGCTGAGTGCGTGGGGGCTGGAGACGATCGGTTGGCGCGATACCTGCTTTGCCTGGGCGGCGGCACATCTTCTGATCGGCCTGCCGCTCAACTGGCTGATGTTGCCGCCAATCCCCGGCGCCAAGGCCGCGGCGGCCAATGCGGTGAAGCCGCATATCCCGATCGACCGGCCGATGATCCTGCTGGCGTTTGCGTTCGCGACCGCCTGGACCGTCACCGGCGCGATGGCGGCGCACTTCCCGCGCATCCTGGAAGCGGCCGGCGCGACCCCGGTGCAGGCAATCGCCGCCGGCGCCCTGATCGGGCCGGCCCAGGTCGGCGCGCGCACGATCGAGGCGTGGCTGCTCAGCCGCTACCACCCGCTGCTTTCGACCGAATTGGCCTGTCTCGGTCATCCGATTGGCGCCGCGATCGTGGCGATCGCCGGCGGCGGCGCGGCAAGCGTCTTCGCGCTTTGCCACGGCGCCGGCAACGGCATCCTGACCATTTCGCGCGGCACCCTCCCGCTCGCGATCTTCGGCGCGCAGAATTACGCCTACCGCCTCGGCATCATCGGCGCCCCGGCCCGGATGGCGCAGGCGGCGGCCCCGTTGCTGTTCGGGCTGTTGCTCGAGCGCATGGGCAATGGCATCCTGATCGTCTCCTCCGGGCTCAGTCTCGCGGCGCTCGGCGCACTGCTCCTGCTGCGCGACACCAAGCCGACACCACAATAGGCAGCCACTCCATCTGCTCCATCACTCATAAAACGCCGGTGCCATCTTCAGGCTATCGCGCTGGGCCTTGTCGTGATTGATCCAGAGTTGCGCCTTCTCTTTCGTGAGCGTCTCCGCGATCTTCTGCATCGAGGCCGTCGTCTGCTCCTTGCTGGCATTCATCGACGGCACCCGGCGGTTATCCCAGTTGTCCCTGAAGTGAACGGCGTCGCCCGAAAGTACGACCGCCCCGGTCTTCGGCAGTTTCACCAACAGCGACTGGTGGCCCGGCGTGTGCCCGGGCGTCGACAGGATCACCACATTGCCGTCACCAAACACATCGCGGTCGCCGTCCAGCTTGGTCACCGGATGCTCCGCCTTGAAGCGCGGCTGGTTGTCGGCACCGGGCCAATCATATTCGGCTTTCTGCACATAGAGCATCGCGGTCGGGAACATCTCCACATTGCCGATGTGGTCGGGATGGGTATGCGAGACCGCCATCGCCTTGATGTCGGACGGCTTCACGCCGATCTGGTCGAGCTGCGCGGCCAGCGTCTTGGGACGCCGCCAGGTCACCGCTTTCGGATCCGGCGGCACGAGCCCGTCGGGCATGCCCGCCACCGCGTCGGGAATACCGGTATCCCACAGGAACCACCCTTGCGCGTGCTTGATCAGATAGCAGTTGTCGACGAAATCCATCGACTTGCCTTCGTTGACACCGGGCGACCAGCGCGAGATGTCGCCCGCAACACCCTCTCCGCAATTGAGGATGTAAAGCTTCTCGACGCCGGGCTTTTCCGATTGCGCCCGCGCAGGACCCGCAGCCGCCGCAACCGACAGCAACACCACCGCAACACCGATTGTTGTCTTCACGTTCTGCTCCCTCGACCAATCGACCCCAGCGTTCGAGGAAGGAATATTACGTCATCGCCAGCGGCAATCGTCGCCATTGACGGTCTTTTGATCTCTCAAGCGGCGTGCGCCGGCTCGTGATGCGGACACGTCTCGACCTCGATCGTGACATGGCTGAGACCGTGCAGGCCGCCGAGGCGGCGCTTGTAGGTCGCGGGCGGCAGCGGATGGTCGGAGACAACCGAGATCACCGCCGCGCGATGACCGGGGCCAACCTGCCACAGATGCAGATCGGTGACGCGGTCGCCCTTGGTCTCGAGCCGGTCGCGAATGACCGCCTCGAGCTTCTTGTCGGCGCTGACGTCGAGCAGGATCGCGCCTGACGCCTTGATCAGGCCATAGGCCCAGCTCGCGATCACGGCGCTGCCGATGATCCCGACTGCCGGATCGGCCCACACCCACCCCGCGGACATCGCAACCAGCAGCGCCGCGATGGCGAGGATGGAGGTTGCGGCATCCGCCATCACGTGGACATAGGCCGCTCGAAGATTGTTGTCGTGATGGTGATGATGGTGGTCGTCATGGTCATGAGAATGGCCATGACCGTGATGATGGTCGTGGTCGTCTCGCAGCAGCCAGGCGCTGGTGAGGTTGACGGCAAGTCCGAGCACCGCAACCGAGATCGCCTCGCCATAGGCAATGGACACCGGATGGAACAGCCGGTCCACGCTTTCCCAGGCGACCTGCACGGCGATCATCGCCAGGATGATCGCGCTGGCAAAGGCGGCGAGATCGCCGAACTTGCCGGTGCCGAAACTGAAGTGCGCGTTGCCCAACTGGCGCCGTGCGAACAGATAGGCCAGCCCGGCAATGCCCAGCGCCGCCGCATGCGTTCCCATGTGCCAGCCGTCGGCGAGCAGCGCCATCGAGCCGGACCACCACCCCGCCGTGATCTCCCCGATCATCATGACCGTGGTGAGCGCCACCACCAGCCAGGTGCGCCGTTCGTTATGGGCGTGCGTCGCTCCCAGGAACGCGTGATCGTGGGTCCACTGTTCGATCGAATGCGAATGCATGGTTCATCTCCGGATAGTCCGCCCGTCGAATATAGCGATTGCGACGGACGGCCGTTAGACTAGTTCCTCGGGCGCGAGTTTACAGGCGGCGCCGTCGGCCTCGACCTGCAGCGTCGCATGATGGATCTTGAAGCGGTGCGAGAGCTCCGTGCAGACGCGGTGCAGGAACGCATCGTCATGTCCGCCCGGCCGCACCAGATGGGCGGTCAGCGCCGTCTCGTTGGTGCTCATGGCCCAGATGTGCAGATCGTGCACCTCCGAGACGCCATCGAGCGTGCGCAGAAAATCCCTCACCTCGACCAGTTCGATGCCCCTCGGCACCGCATCGAGCGCGAGGTTGACGCTATCGCGCATCAGACCCCAGCCGCTGACCAGCACGACGATCGCGATGACGAGGCTGATTGCCGGGTCGATCCACAACCATCCCGTCGACATGATCAGCAGGGCGGCGATGACGACGCCCAGCGAGACGCTGGCATCGGCGGCCATATGGAGATAGGCGCCGCGGATGTTGAGGTCGCCGTGCCGGCCGCGCATGAACAGCAGCGCCGTGCCGCCATTGACGAGGATGCCGAGCGCCGCGACCCAGACCACCGTCCAGCCCGCCACCTCGGCCGGCTCGCGCAGCCGGTTGACCGCCTCCACCGCGATGCCGCCGACCGCGACCAGCAGGAGCCCGGCATTGAACAGCGCGGCGAGGATCGAGGCGCGGCGATAGCCGTAAGTATGCGTCTCCGTCGGCCGCCTTCCCGCAAGCCACGCCGCGCCCCATGCCAGCAGCAGCGAGAACACGTCGGAAAGATTGTGGACGGCATCGGAGATCAGCGCCAGCGAATTGGCGGCATAGCCGAACACCAGCTCGGCGATCACGAAGGCGGTGTTGAGCGATGCGCCAATGGCAAACGCCCGGCCAAAATCATCCGGGGCATGGCTGTGCCCGGCATGATCATGCGCATGGGAGTGATCGTGATGTTGATGCGCCATGGGAAGAATTTATAGCGCGCCGATTTACGAATACTATTACAGCAATTTCGCTGTCGTTCCGGCCTTGAGCCGGGACCATAACCACCGCTGGCGATTGTTGAAGCGAGAAAACGTAGCCCGGATGGAGCGAAGCGTAATCCGGGACTATCTCGACGCGGATGGGCCGGCCCCGGATTGCGCTTCGCTCCATCCGGGCTACAACAGCCAGCCACTACTCGATCCCGCGGTTGAACTTGTTCGACTTCGGCAGACCGTGCGCGAGGCGGCCGGCGTCGGCGCGGTTGCCGCGCCAGTCGGCGAGCTCCTTCATGCTCATGCCATGCTCGCGGCCTGCGGAGTCCTTCCAGGTCAGGCCCGCCTTGGAATCGAACACCGCGACGTCGGACAGCGAGGCGCTGGTGTATTTCTGCAACCGCACGCCGCGGCCGCGGGCCATTTCCGGCACCTGGTCAAGCGGGAACAGCACCATCTTGTGGTTGGTGCCGATCACCGCCACGGTGTCGCCTGCGACGGTTGCGAGCGTGCGCGCCTCGTTCGGCATATCGACATTCAGCACCTGCTTGCCCTTGCGGGTGGTGCCGACGCAATCGTCCTCATTGACGACGAAGCCCTGCCCTTCGCTGCTCGCGACCAGGAATTTGCGGCCGCCCTTGTTGACGAACAGCGACACGATCGCGGCATCTTGCTCCATGTCGATGAACATGCGGATCGGCTCGCCATGGCCGCGGCCGCCCGGCAGCTTTGCCACATCGAGCGAGTAGAATTTCCCGTTTGTGGCGAACAGCAGGAGCTTCGACGTGGTCTCGGCAAAGAAGGCATGATCGAGCTTGTCGTCGGTCTTGAAGGCAAGGCCCGAGAGATCGGCAACATGCCCCTTGAGCGTACGCACCCAGCCCTTCTCGGAGATCACGACGGTGACCGGCTCGCGCTCGACGAAGGCTTCTTCGATCGCGGCGAGATCATGCTCGGGCGCATCCGCAAAGGTGGTACGGCGCTTGCCGAGCGGCGTCTTCGGCCCGAACATATCGCGGACCTTCCGCACCTGCTCGCCGACCTTGGCCCATTGCTCGGTCTCGGAGCGGAGCAGCGACTCGATGCCCTTCAGCTCCTTGCGGAGGTCCTTCTCCTCGGTCCGGATCTCGATCTCCTCCAGCTTGCGCAGAGAGCGCAGGCGCATGTTGAGGATGGC
Source organism: Bradyrhizobium sp. LeoA1Lang (assembly GCF_055413685.1). Lineage (NCBI taxonomy): Bacteria > Pseudomonadati > Pseudomonadota > Alphaproteobacteria > Hyphomicrobiales > Nitrobacteraceae > Bradyrhizobium > Bradyrhizobium sp. LeoA1Lang. The sequence goes on from NZ_JBVAPG010000027.1 coordinate 59,678, forward strand.
TTCGGCCTGGATCTCGGTGAGCTTGAAGGTCTTCATCAGCACCGGCTTCGGCTCGTCCTCCGTGCGGATGATCTTGATCACCTTGTCGATGTTCAGATAGGCGATCAGGTAGCCGCCGAGGATTTCCAACCGGTTCTCGATCTGGCCCTTGCGGTAGTTGGAGCGGCGCACCAGCACATCGCGCAGATGGTCGAGCCACTCGCGAAGGCACTCGGCGAGGCCCACCACCTTGGGGATGCGGCCCTTGACCAGCACGTTGAGGTTCAGCGAAATCTTGCTTTCCAGCTCGGTCAGCCGGAACAGCGATTCCATCATCAGCTCAGGGTCGACCGTGCGTGACTTCGGCTCGATCACGAGACGGATGTCCTCGGCCGATTCGTCCCTGACGTCGCCGACCAGCGGCAGCTTCTTCTCGTTAAGCAGCTCGGCGATCTTCTCGACCAGGCGCGATTTCTGCACCAACCAAGGGATTTCGGTGATCACGATCACCCAGGTGCCGCGCGCACCCTCTTCCTGTTTCCAGCGCGCGCGGGTGCGGAACGAGCCGCGGCCGGTGGTGTAGGCCTCGGTGATCGCTTCCTTGGAATCGATGATGATGCCGCCGGTCGGGAAATCCGGTCCCTTGACCCACCGCAACAGGGCCTTCGACTTGGCGTCGGGCTTCTCGATCAGATGTAGCGCGGCGTCGCACAGCTCGGCGGCGTTGTGCGGCGGGATCGAGGTCGCCATGCCCACCGCGATGCCTTGCGAACCGTTGGCGAGTAGGTTCGGGAAGCCGCCCGGCAGAACCACCGGCTCCTTCGACTGGCCGTCGTAGTTGGCGCGGAACTCGACGCCGTCCTCGTCGATGCCCTCGAGCAGCAGCCGCGCGACATCGGTCATGCGCGCTTCGGTGTAGCGGTAGGCAGCCGGGTTATCGCCGTCGATATTGCCGAAATTGCCCTGGCCGTCGACCAGCGGATAGCGCGAGGAGAAATCCTGCGCGAGGCGCACCATGGCGTCGTAGATCGCCTGGTCGCCATGCGGATGGAACGAGCCCATCACGTCGCCGACGATCTTCGCCGATTTCTTGAACGGCGAGCCCGGATCGAGGCGCAGCAGCCGCATCCCGTAAAGGATGCGCCGGTGCACCGGCTTCAGCCCGTCACGGGCGTCCGGCAGCGCGCGATGCATGATGGTCGAGAGCGCGTAAGCGAGATAGCGCTCTTCCAGCGCATCGCGCAGCGGTACCTCGTGAACCTCTGGCGGTTCCGGCGGAATCAGTGCTTTTCCCATGCCGACGGGTTAACCGCTTCGGGCGAATCGGGCAAGAATCGATTCGGCACCATACCCCGCAGAAAAAGCCCGATTTTTCAGCCCGCGCCCGCTAGGGTCGCGGGATCCGGCGTGGCATGGCCATCGGCGATGTTGAATTGCGGGATATGGCCGAGCCCGGTCACGAGACTGGCATCGGCGCCCAGCACCTTCTTCCACTCGTGCCCCTCGGTCAGGATCACGCCGACGCCGACGACCTCGGCGCCGGCCTGCCGCACCAGCTTCAAGGTCGCAGCCAGGCTCGAGCCGGTCGCCACCACGTCATCGACCACGACGACCCGCCTGCCCCTCAGGAGCGGGATCGCCCGGCGGTCGAGCAGGAGTCGCTGCGAGCCGGATGAGGTCACCGATTGCACATATTCGACCAGCGCGTCGCCCAAATGAATCTTCGGTGACTTCTGCACGATGACATATTGGTCGAGCCCGAGATGACGCGAGACTTCGATCGCAACGGGAATGCCGAGCGTCGCCGCGCCGACCACGATGTCCGGCTTCTTCTCCTTCAGCCGCGCGGCCAGCGCCTTTCCGATCCGCTCGCCGAAGCCGACGCCCATGTCGATCACCATCAGCAGCGAAATCGCCAGCCGCTCGTTGATTGCGACGAGCGGCAGCTCCGTCGGCTCGCCACCAATATCGACGGTATAGGTGGCGGGTGTGGGTGCGCTCATGTGGTCCTGCCCCGGTTTGTCAGAGGAAAGTCGGTCTGGATGGTGAGCCAGCCGATGTCGCGCCAGCTTGTGCGCGCCATCTTAGGGTCGAAGCCGTAGATCGACAGCGCCAGCGCGATCGTCTCGGCCATGCGGAACGTCTGCACCATCAGCGGGACGCCGCGCGCCAGCGCGTAGAGGATGCGTCGCGGCAGCGGTCCGCGGTCGAGCTCGAGGCCACGCGCCCGCTGGGTCTCGCCGATGCTGTAAAACTCCTCGCGCATCAGCGGGATCATGCCGATCACGAGCACAAGCACGAGCGTCAGCGAACCCGGCAACCGCAGCCGGCTGCAGGCCGCGAGCAGCGTGCCGGCCGAAGTGGTCTCGATCGCGACGAAGAAACTGCCTGTGGTCGCGATCAGGCGGAATGCCATGCGCAGCGCATCATCGATCGCAGCGGCGAGCGGCGTCCCGTTCCAGACGAAGCTCAGGGTCCAGCTCAGCGTCACCAGGCCGCCGACCAGCGCCATCAATTTCAGATAGCCTTTGGTCTGCGGCAGCCGGCAGGCGATCACGATTGCCAGCACGATCGCGGCGAGCACGCCGGCAGTCACCGCGCTGCCGGCGACCCAGCCGAGCGATGACAGCACCAGCGCCGCCAGCAATTTGACGAATGGGTTGATGCGATCAAGCCGATGCACGGTGGCCTCCTCCGATCGACGCCGCATTGCGATTCGGGCGCGGCCAGCCGCGGCGCGCGAATACGTCCGAAGACCAGGCCGCCTCGGTCGTCCCGTCGAAGGCCAGCCGGCCATCCTCCAGGATCAGCACGCGGTCGGCGGCGCGGTCGACAAGCTGCAGGTCGTGCGAGACCAGGAGCGCCGCACAGCCCCGCGCGCGGCAGCGGTCGAGGAAGGCCAGCACGCCGGCACGCGAGACGCTATCGCAGGCGATCAGCGGCTCATCCAGGATCACGACCGACGGTGCGGTCGCCTCGATGCAGACCAGCGCCAGCATCAATTGCTCGCGCGCCGACAGCGCGAATGGCGAAAGCTCCGCGCGATCGGCGAGGCCGACGCCCTTCAGAAGCTCGATCGCCCGCTCGCGATGCGCAGCCACGGCCTTGGCGCCGGCATCGCCGCCGGACAGCGAGAACACGACCTCCTCCACGACCGAGAGCAGGAAGAACATCCGCCGCAAGTTCTGCGCGACATAGCCGATCTCGCGCGCCCGCTGCGCGATGGTCCAGCCGGCGCTATCGCGGCCGCCGATCTCGATCGCTCCGCCGGCCGCCTTCTGCAGGCCGAGCAGCGTGCGCATCAGCGTCGTCTTGCCGGCGCCGTTGCTGCCAATCAGCCCCGCCACCTCGCCTTTTCCAAGCGAAAGCTCGATCGACCGCAGCACCGGCTCGCCGTTCGGACGGCGGAGCGTACTCGAAAGCTGCTTGACCGAGAGCGCCGCGTCCGACTGTGCCGGCTGCACCACAGCCCGAGGCACCGGCGGCGCAAAGGGCGGCTCGATACCGGCGACCGCATACGGCGTGGTAGCGCGCACGGCCGCCTGCCAGGGCAGATCGTCGACGATGCCGCCCTCCTTCAGGAACACCACGCGATCGGCCACATCATCGAACCAGGCGAGATCCTGCTCGGCGATCAACAGCGTCAGCTTCGTTCTCTTAAGCTCGCGCAGGATTCCGATCATGCGCAGCCGCGCGTCAGGATCGAGCCCGCTGGTCGGCTCGTCCAGGATCAGTACATCCGGCTGCCAGACCAGCGCCGAGGCGAGCGCCGCAATCCGTCGTTCGCCGCCCGAGAGCGTGCGCACCGTGCGCCCGATCAGCCGGCCGATATTCATCTGCTCGATCACGCTGCCGACGCGCGTGCGGATCTCCGCCTGCGCCACGCCGCGGTTCTCCAGCGGAAAGGCGATCAGATCCTCGACGGAAAGGTCCCAGACCTGGTCCTCGACCGATTGCAGCACGAGGCCGACGCGGCGAAACAAGTCGCTGCCGCCGATTGCCCCGAGATCGGTGCCGTCAAGCGATACCGCGCCCTGCATGTGGTGAGGCCGGATCAGCTTCGGAATGAGACCGGCCGCGACCGCAAGCAGCGTCGATTTTCCCGAACCGCCCGCCCCCGTCACAATCGTGGTGCTGCCGGCTTCGAGACAGAGGTTGATATCGGACAGCACGTGAGCGTCGGCCCGAAAGCCGACGCTCACCCCACGCAGATCAAGCATCAAGTAGCGCTCCCGAAGGGCGGTCAAAACCGGTGCAGCGTGCCCCGGCTGATGCCGGCAAGCAGCCTTGCGCCGGGACGTACCAGCAGCGGCGTTCCGATCACCATCGGCACGATGTCGGACAGGCCGATATAGAGCATCGCATACCAGAACGGGAAAATGCCGAGCACCGCCAGACTCGCCGACACCGCCGCCACCATGATGATGCCGACCACCGCGCAGATCACCGCTATCTTGAGCAGCACCGGCATCGACAGGTCGAAATTGGTCTTGCGCAGATTGACCAGCATCGGCGGCACGGCGCCCGTGAGTCCGACCATGATGCCGTCGACAACAAGCGAATGCGCGGGAATGAAGGTGCCGGCGAGCAGCGACCAGACGATGGTGCCGATATAGCCGCAGATGAACCCGCTCTTCGGCCCGAGCAGAAGCCCGATCAAGGGCGGCAGGAACGCGAAGATGCGCCACTGGATCACGCCCGGCACGAGCTGGATCGGATTGGCGTAGGCCCACAACACGCCCGTCGCCACGCCGCAGACGACCGCAAGGACGATGGGAAAGAAACCGACCGAGTCGGATTCACTGTAGGTGATTTGCGTACTCATTGCATGCTCCCCGTTATGAGTTTGCCCTGAGATTTTTCAGGCAAGTTTCGGGCCATGCGGCATGGAACGGGCCGAGGGTTGCACGCAATAGAACCACCATGTGTAGGTTGGCAATTTCGGCGCGCATTGCCGTCAGGACGGGGTGACCGCGATCCGGGCCCGACGGCGCACCACCGCGTTGATGAAGCCGTCCCTGGCGTCGGAATGCCCCTGCCCGCGCGGCTCGAGCACGTTGCGCAGGAGGAAGCGGCCGGTGAGCGCAAAGCCGTCGAGCAGGTCCTGGTCCGAGCAGGCGCCCGCGCCGTCATCGTCATCGCGCAGGAAGGGCGGCAGCCGCATCAGGCGGTCGCGCCAGGGTTCGCCGGCGGCGCGCGATACCGCCCCGCCCGATTTCGGCGAGACGTAGACCAGTTCGGAGGTCGCGCCGGTCGCCGCGCAGTTCGAGAGGTCGAGCCCGAAGCCGAGTTCGGCCAGCATCGCCAGCTCGAAGCGGATGAGATGGATAGCGGCACCGCCGGCATCCTCGAAATCATCCAGCGTCCGCTCCAGCATCTCGTAGATGTCCTGGTGCGGATCGCGTTCCGGCAACAGCCGCGCCAGTGAAGCCAGATGGGTGACGCCATAAACGGCATGCGACGACGCCAGCAGGTTCGCCGCGCGCAACTGCGTACCGTCGAGCTGGTAATAGCCGAGATGTTCGTCGAGCCGCGCCCGCCAGATCGCGGTGACGCTGTTGCCGGGCTGCAGCAGCGGCCGCATCCGCGCGCTGGCTCCGCCGCGCACCAGGCCGAGATGGCGGCCGTGCTCGCGCGTCAGGAGCTCGACAATGGCGGAAGATTCGCCATGCCGCCGCACCCCGAGCACGATGCCCTCGTCGGTCCACTCCATGGGGTGGAGAGTAGCATGTAGGGTGGGCAAAGCGTAGCGTGCCCACCTCTCTTGCACCGATCGTGAATGGTGGGCACGCTTCGCTTTGCCCACCCTACGGCTAATCTTACTGCGTCACGAGTTTTCGTCGCGTGTTTGGAGCTGGGTGGCGCCACAGCAGGGACATCTCTGTAAGGTGCTGATCAGCGCTCGGATCAAGCGCAGCCGCATGGTCGCGATCGAGTTTGGGAC